>DATFMO010000388.1:0-6432 GCA_035266925.1 Sunxiuqinia sp.
ATTGTAAAATGTTTCCGCGATGAAGACCTTCGTGCTGACCGTCAACCAGAATTTACCCAAATTGATTGCGAGATGTCGTTTGTGAAACAAGAAGATGTACTTAATACCTTCGAAGGATTGACCAAATATTTGCTAAAATCAATCAAACAGGTTGAAGTCGACGAATTTCCACGGATGCCATATCACGAAGCGATGACTAAATACGGATCAGACAAACCAGACATTCGCTTTGAAATGTTGATCCATGATTTATCTGAATTGGTAAAAGGCAAAGGATTCAAAGTGTTCGATGATGCTGAATTTATCGGTGGCATTTGTGCTGAGGGTTGCGCGGAATATAGCCGTAAACAGCTCGATGCCCTCACCAACTGGGTCAAACGTCCACAGATTGGTGCCAAAGGGTTGGTTTACGTGAAATGCAACAACGATGGTACGTTTAAATCATCGGTTGACAAATTTTATAGCGCTGATGAATTACAGAAATGGGCCGATGCCTTTGGTGCAAAACCAGGCGACCTCATTTTGGTACTTTCAGGTGAGAAAGACCATATGCTGACAGCTCTCGGAGAATTACGCCTTGAAACGGGAAATCAGCTGGGATTACGTGATAAAAACACCTTCAAGCCGCTTTGGGTAGTTGACTTCCCCCTGTTGGAATGGGACGATGAAACGCAACGTTTCTACGCCATGCATCATCCATTTACGTCACCAAAGCCTGAGGATATTCCGATGTTGGAAACTGATCCGGGCAACGTCCGAGCCAATGCTTATGACCTAGTGATCAACGGCGTTGAAATCGGTGGTGGATCTGTTCGTATTTTCAATTCAGAATTGCAGTCTAAAATGTTTAACTTGCTTGGTTTCACCAAAGAAGAAGCAGAAGCTCAGTTTGGATTCCTGATGAGTGCGTTTAAATACGGTGCTCCACCACATGCTGGTATCGCATTCGGTTTCGACCGTTTGGTATCGCTGTTTGCAGGGCTTGATAGTATTCGCGATGTGATTGCCTTCCCAAAAAACAATGCGGGACGCGACGTGATGAACGATGCCCCTTCTGCAATTGCAGACGCTCAACTTAAAGAGCTCAACCTGCTCTTAAATTTGAAAGTGAATCAATAGAAGATACAAATATACAGTAACAAGAAAGGGAGCTAAATGCTCCCTTTCTTTATTTCTTTAGAAAATCTTCTCGAATCGGGTTAAAACTATCTACCAAACGGGCTGATTTCGACAACAACTGAATGGTGTGTGGAACGCCTGAAGGAGCAGCAAACATATCGCCAGCAGTCAATTCCTTGGGTTCCTCGCCATCACAAAAGAAAATAATTCTTCCATCAGCGATATAAGATGTTTGTTCATGAGGATGGCTATGCTTGGGTTCCGGCTCATCCCAGGGACCATCTGTGAAATCAATTAAAACAGTCATTAAATTGTTGGTATGAATCAATTTCCGGTTTAATCCCTCACGAACAACTTCGTAGGGCACTTCGTCGAATTTTAGTGTAGCCATAATTTATCAGGTTTTTAGAAATAAAAAAGAAGGAGGACTAGGTAGTTCTCCTTCTTCAAATATAATTATTAAAAAAACTATCGTTTAGTTTTCTGCCGGGCAGAATAGTTAATGTGCAGTGCAGAAATTTTACGCAGTTCTTGCTTTATATCTGACACAATTCCCATTTTAGTATATTGATCCACTTTAAGAGAGGTCACCATAAAAGGAACTTCTGCTTCGTCCCTGGCTTCACGCTCAGCTGTAATGAAATCCGGAATGTCGGACACTTTAGCAAATTGATCGTTTAGCTGAATACGGGGTTCCGAACCAAACACCCTTTGGTATGCTGGTAGAGGTGTCCCAACGTAAATATAGCTTACCAATGATTTCTTTTCTAATTTCGATAATTCTGTTGCTTCCGGTGTATGAATTTTCACTTTCAGTGTCACTTCCCGCATGGTTGTACTAACCATGAAAAAGAACAACAACATGAATACGATATCAGGTAGCGAGGCTGTTGAAATCGGTGGTAATTCTTTTTTGTCATCTTTTCTAAATTTTGACATTTATTTCCCTCCAACTTTTTTAGGTTCAGCTTCAGATATCCTGGATGGATAAATCTCTTTAATAGCATCTTGTTGATCTTTATCCAAACTTTCAAATGGTTTGCCAAATTTACTTTTGGCAAGCTCATTTCTTAGGTCATTAATGGCACCAACCAACTCGTTCTGTACAGCAATATAGGTTCCGTATTGGGTACCGACGTCGTTCTGCAACGAGATTACGCCTTTCGTAACTTCAACATTTCCAAAGAAATCAACGTTTTTCATGGTTTTCTCAGGAAGTTTTGGATCATCGTTCGGGTTAGCCATAAATTCTTTGGCTTTTTCGCGAAGGTCATCGACGTTTGTCAATTCACCTTCAACCAACAACTGATTTCTAGCATTTACCAAAACAATGAACACGTTACGCTCTTTAATAGGAGGCGTATCTTGTTGTTCTTCAGGCGGCATCGGTGGAAGTTTACGTTCCAAACCGCTGTCTACATCCATCGTGGTGGTTACCAGGAAAAAGATAAGCAACATAAAAGCAATATCAGCTAATGATGCTGAAGGTATTTCTGGAATCTTTCTTGCCATAATTTAATTTTTTCCTGTGTTAGTCCACACAATGAATTATTTAAAAATACGAGTTACTGCAGATCCCGCAATTGCTAGAATTGCCAGGAACAACAATATATAGGTTGCATACAACGTTGTTCCGATCCATTTTGAAACGGATGCAGTCAACGTTCCGTCTTGTACAAATTTTTGCACACCGTGAAATTGTGGAATTGCATCTGATGCTAAAGCATAGGCAATAGCTAATACAACACCCGCAAAAACGATGGCAATCAATCCTTTCTTCGCAGCATCTTTGTCGGTAACAGTGTGGATAATTGCAAACACAACTGCAATAACCAAACTAGCTCCCAACAGGATGTACGACCAGGTTATATTTGTATTGATCCAGGCCCCCATAGTAGGATCAGCGTCGTTCTCAGAGATGTTCCCCATCATTGAGATAATCAAAACCGCTGAAACTGCTAGAAGTACCCACAATACGATGGTTAATACTTTATCTAGCTTCATAAGTTCAATTATTTTTTAAGGTTGTGTTTTACCAAAATATCGATCAGTGTAATAGAAGCATCTTCCATATTGCTAACGATACTGTCGATTTTAGAAACACAATAGTTGTAGAAAATCTGCAGGATAATCGCAACGATCAAACCACCTACAGTTGTAATCAAGGCCACTTTAATACCACCAGCTACCAAAGACGGGCTGATATCACCGGCAACCTGGATAGCGTCGAACGCGGCGATCATACCGATTACTGTTCCAAGGAATCCAAGCATCGGAGCAAGCGCGATGAACAATGAAATCCAGCTCAATCCTTTTTCTAACAAACCAGCCTGAACACTACCGTAAGAAACAACTGTTTTTTCCACAACATCTAATCCTTCGTGAGAGCGATCCAGACCTTGGTAGAAAATACTTGCCACAGGTCCGCGAGTGTTACGGCAAACTTCTTTTGCTGCTTCAATACCACCGTTGTCAAGTGCTTCTTCAACTTTAGCCAATAATTTTTTGGTGTTTGTAGTTGAAAGGTTCAAGTAAATCACTCTTTCAAGAGCCATGGCCAACCCAAGGATCAATGAAATCAATACAAAAGACATGAAAGTAGGGTTACCTTCAATGAATTTTTGTTTCAATGCACTGTGTAACGACTGTCCGGCTTCAGCTTTTGCTGCAGCTTGCTCTTCATTATCGGCTGCTACATCAGTAGAAGCAGCATTCGTTGTAGTTGCAGTAGAGTCAGCCGCTACTTCAGTTGTTGCTCCCTCAGTTTGATCCTGAGCAACGACATTTGTTGACGCTCCGAAATAAAGCATCCCAAGAACTGCTATAAACGCAAATAGTTTTTTCATCATTGGTTTTAATTTTAATTAGTAAATCTCCTAAATTTTTTAATTTTTATATACTATTTGTTTTCTTCAAATTTCTTATTTAAACGTATTTAAGTTCAAAAACATTGTTTTTAGCAGTCAACGCGTTAAAGAACAAAAATCTCCGCGGAGAGAGAGGGATTCGAACCCTCGGTACCCTTTAGGGGTACACACGCTTTCCAGGCGTGCCAGTTCAGCCACTCCTGCACCTCTCCAATGTTTTCTGGCACCAGATTTTTCAGGGCTGCAAAATACAAAAAAAATATGAAAAAAAAATAAGCTATTCACTTATTTCCCCGCTTAGGTTTTTGTGCAAATGTAACTTAATTTCGTCATGGCTCAGGCCCTGTCCAAGCAAGAACATGAGTTTGGTAACCGCTGCTTCTGTTGTCATATCTTTCCCGCTCACAACTCCTACCTTCATCAACTCGCGACTGGTTTGATACTGCCCCATCTTGACAGATCCCCCGTGACATTGCGACACATTGATAAATACGACCTTCCTGCGAATCGCCTTTTTCACGGCTCGCAAAAACCAATTTAGTGTAGGTACATTGCCAGAACCAAATGTTTCCAGAACAACCCCCTTCAAACTCTCCATTCCAATGACCTGCTCAAAAATCTCCTGATTCAATCCCGGAAAAACCTTAACTATAACCACATGTTCATCAAAATTAGAGCTAACCTTCAGGATGCCTTTGTTAACCGGGTGATAAATATTGTCGTGAAAAAATTTGATATCTACCCCCGCTTTGGCCAAAATTGGGTAATTGACGGAATCGAATGCGCTAAAATGATCGGAATGGCGTTTGATCACACGATTTCCCCGGTAGAGTTTGTTGTCGAAGTAAACACAAACCTCAGGCACAACAGCATCTCCATTTTCATAAGAAGCTGCAATTTCAATGGCTGTGATCAGGTTTTCCTTTCCATCAGTTCGTAATATACCAATCGGAAGCTGTGAGCCTGTCATAACAACCGGCTTATCAAGGTTTTCCAACATGTAGCTCAATGCCGAAGCGGTGTAGGCCATGGTATCAGTTCCATGCAGAATGACAAATCCATCGTACTTGCTGTAATTTCGCTTGATGGCTTTAGCCAGCCTCGCCCAAACACGAGGAGACATGTCTGAAGAATCAATGGGTGGATTAAAGGTAATGGATTCCAGGTGGCAACCTAGCCGCCTCAACTCTGGAACTTCATCCGCAATTTGATCAAACTTAACCGGACTTAATGCCCCTTTACCGTCTTTCTGAACCATCCCAATGGTTCCACCGGTATAAATTAATAGTATGGATTTATTATTCACCTAAACTATTTTTAACCCAACAAATGTACACAAATACCCAACTAAATTCCGAAAAGTTTTAGGGCATTTTCAGACGTGATTTTCGCAATATCATTAACTGATGTATCATGCAGCTCGGCAATTTTACGGGCCACATGAATTAAGTACGAACTTTCATTACGTTTTCCACGATACGGAACTGGGGTCAAATAAGGTGCGTCGGTTTCCAAAATCAGGTTTTTGGGATCAATTTGAGACATTACCTTGTCGAGGCCACTATTCTTAAAGGTGACAATTCCTCCAACACCGATCTTAAAATCGAGGTCAAGAACCTTTTGCGCCTGTTCCAGTGTACCGGTAAAGCTATGAAATACTCCCTGCAGATCATCATCCTTCAATTCCTGTACAACTTCATAAACCTGGTCAAAGGATTCGCGAACATGCACGACGATAGGCAACTTATATTTCTTGGCCAACTGAACCTGGTGGCGAAAAGTAATCACCTGCTCATTCAAATAGGTACTTTCCCAATACAGGTCGATCCCAATTTCGCCAATGCCATAAAACTTACGTTTTTTTAACCAAAACTCCACCAACTCCAATTCTTCCTGATAATCTTCACCAACCGATGTTGGGTGCAAACCCATCAGTGGAAAACATATTTGAGGATATTGATCGGCAAGGTCCAGCATTTTGCGAACGGACGAACTATCAATATTCGGCAGAATGATCTTTCGAACATCATTATCGTAGGCCCTTGTAATGACCTCGTCGATGTCATCAATAAAATCTTCTGAATAAATATGAGAATGCGTATCTATCAACATTTCAAAAATTTGGGTCAAAGAAAATCAATTTCATTTATTTTACCTTAATCCCAATATTATCTAATTGATAATTCAGCCATTTTCAACATAACAAAGAACACTTGTTTGAAATAACAAACTGTCTCACCGACCTATTCTCGGGCTACACAACTCCTTGTGCCAGCATAGCATCAGCTACTTTGACAAATCCTCCTACATTGGCTCCTTTCACATAATTAATGCGTTTGCCATTTTTGCCATATTTTACGCAGGTATCGTGAATTTCACGCATAATTAAATGTAAACGATCATCAACTTCTTCGCGGGTCCAGTTCAGTCGCTGGCTGTTCTGGGT
>DATFMO010000389.1:0-3398 GCA_035266925.1 Sunxiuqinia sp.
TTCCTGTTGCACCGCAGCAAACGTTTAAATTGGTCGATCTTTCAACAACAGGGATTGGTGAAAATCAATTGACATCGGGCATTCATGTGTTTCCAAATCCTTCACAAGGCACGGTCAATATCACAATTGAAGAGGCCAAAGCCGATTTAAAAATCGCGACGCTTCAAGGAGAAATCGTATTCGAAAAAACAATAAAACAGGGACTTACAAAATGTGTAACTGACCTTAAGGCGGGCTTTTACTTATTGATTATTCAATCAACATCCGGTACTTTTTCGCAGAAGTTGATTATTCAACATCGTTAGCAGGCAAAAATACTTGTAAAGCACTCCTTTTATTAGAATTTGGGCAATAAGATGTTTGATAATTTTCATATATTTAACATACTATGAAATTACTCAATTACACGTTATGCCTGTACACTAAAATACTGACTATCGGCTACTTAGTAGTATGTACTACAAACCTCTCATCGGCCCAGTCGCTGGATGGAAACATCCTGTGGAAGATTTCAAATTACCAGTCGATTCATCACCAGGAAAAAATATTCGTTCAAACCGATCGTCCGGTTTATGTTTCCGGGGAAGAGATTTGGCTGAGTGCATTTGTTGTGAATGCAGCATCCCAAAAACTCAACCATACAGAACGTGTCTTGTACATTGAATTAATTTCTCCTGATGGAACGACCTGCCAAAAGCAAGTTTTTAAAATCGATCATGGAAGGGCTTGGGGCAGCATCCCAATCGACCAACAACTAAAAGCGGGAATTTACCGCCTGGTTGCATTTACAAACTGGATGCGGAACAATGGAAGCGATTTCTATTTTTCAAAACAATTAACCATCAGTGATGAACGAGAACAAGCAATGCAGGATACGATTCCCACTCATACTCCGGGAAACAGCATCCAAAACGATCGGCAGGAAAACACGGCAACATCTCCGAAAATTTACGTTTCCTTTTTCCCCGAAGGGGGTGATCTCATCCAGGGCGTTAGTTGCCGGGTGGCTTTTGAAGTTGTTGACGACTATGGGAACAGTGTCAACACAAGCGGATTAGTGGTCGACGAAAGTGGGCAGGTTGTTGCTGCTGCAAACACGCTCTGGAAAGGAAAAGGCACGTTTATGTTGACACCACAACCCGGGCACGAATACTTCGTCCAGATTGATGAACCAGATGACCAACAACAGAAATTCAAAATCCCTGGAGCAAAAAAATCGGGTCTGGCGATGGCCGTTCTCGATATGGTCAAACAGCACCAATTGAAAGTCATTGTACAGAAAAGCGGAAATCTGCCATCCGATTGCACCGTCCTTCTAGTGGCTATGCAAAACGGAATAGCAAAAAAAGCGTTTACCCTTGATTTGTCACACAAGCAAACCGCGAACATTCAAATGAACAAGTCAGACTTTACATCGGGAATTGTGCAGTTGACTTTGTTCGATGCCACTCAAAAACCACAGGCAGAGCGGCTGTTTTTCGTAAAAAAACCAGATCCGCTTTCAATAAAAATAGACGCGGATAGTTTAGCCAACAATCCCAACGGAAAAGTGAAGCTGACCATGGAAGTTTCCGATGAACAAGGCAATCCGGTCTCTGGTGATTTTGCATTATCGGTCACTGATGCCCTTCGGGTTCCCGATGCGTTTTACCATTCTCCCAACATCCTGAAATACCTGTCATTATATTCCGATCTACCTGAATATAAAAGTGACGACCCTACCCTATTCAAAAATTCGGTGTCAGGAAATGTGAAGTCGGATTTGCTCATGCTGACCAATGGCTGGCGGCGCTATCGTTGGGAAGAAGTACTTGCAGATAGCATCTCTCTCCCCCAATATTTCGAAGAGCCCGGGATCTATGTAAAAGGTACCGTTAGAAAATCAGCTAAAAACGAAAAAATCCCGGATGACGCTGTTGTATCCATGATCACAAAGGGCAAAAAAATGGAACTGTTCTCGGAGGAATTGGGAAAAGATGGCGCATTCACTTTTTTACTCAACGATTTTGAAGACACCATGCGGGCCGTTGTTCAGACAAAAAACAACATGAACATCAAAAAGGATTATGCGCTTAATTTGACGACGAATTACCAGGATAAGCCCGTTGATCATTTGAGCAAACTGGTTACCGACAACACTCATTCCATTGATCTTTCTCCTAAAAAGGAAGAGAGCCGGAAAATTGAAAAAGGTGTTTTGTCAAAAAAAGAGATTAGGAACGTGATGGATGACCTATTTGTGGATACGACCGATGTTACCATTGGTGAAGTTACCGTACTTGGAGAGAAAACAAAATCACAGAAAGAGCAAATCACCCAAAAATACGGTTCGCCGGATTATTCAGTTGGAAAAAAAAGGATTGAAGAACTTGTCAAAGAAAAACCATGGCATTACGGTTTGATGACCATCCTCTCCAATGCGTTTCCCAACCTTCACATAGAGACTTCACAAGTTACAATGACCTATAAAAGATATAGCGGAATTGGACCGCCTCCTCAAACTTCAAATATTACTGTTTCTAATTCACCGAACATCACATTTCAATTAATCGGGAAAAGGATGCACCGCTTTTTTATTTTTGTTGATGGCGAATTGATTTCTACTTCTGATACTCACGGTATGGTAAAAAGTGCGGCTAAGGGATATTCGCTTAATGACTTAATTTCACTTGACCCGGATTTGGTCACATCAATCGATTTAATATTTCCCAACAAAAACAACAGCCATTCTTCACTCAACGGTGCCGCCAAAATTTACGAACATGAAATGAGACAGTCTCCTTCGTCAGCAGAGGCTAATTCAGGGGAGGCTTCATCATCAGGTAATAATTCTGGTAATCCGCTATTACAAACAAATGAAAATGCTGATGTGATGGCAAAAGATTTGGCGGATTTGGCTGATGAATCTGACAAACTTGTTACCCCGGTCGCTGTTCTGTCAATTTATACAAAAGACGGTGCTGGCATGCTTAGCGCCACTCAGTACAAAGGAATAGCCAATCTCACGCTCCATGGATTTACCAGAGTAAAAGAATTCTATCACCCCAACTATTCAAAGGAAAGTAATGACAGCATTTTATCCGATTTGCGAAACACCTTGACGTGGTTACCCAACCTGCATACTGACTCAACCGGGAAAGCATCTGTCTCATTTTATACATCCGATGTGTCCAATACTTTTCGGGTTGAAGTAAATGGCCTTTCCTCTCAAGGAAAAGCTGGCGCATTGTTATACAAAATGTCCAACCCAATGTTTGATCTGAAAGCCGATAGCATAATTGCAAAAGAAAATCAAGCCGTTGCAAACAAACAATTAGCAAAAGCAACTCGCATCCTGTTACCCGATAGCACCGGGGCAGCGTATGCTCTTGTCAGTTGTCCGGCAAAAGGTTGGAGCA
>DATFMO010000390.1:0-23515 GCA_035266925.1 Sunxiuqinia sp.
AAACCTTTGTAACTACTTGTTTTTCCGATCGGTTGTTCGGGTTTTGGAATCACAAATGGTGATTCAATATGTTTGCACTTAATCTTTATTAGCTCTTGGGGTACCTTTACAACTGGGAATTTCATGTGAAATATTATTTTATTCTATGCATAAAAATATTCCTTTCACCAATGACTAACCTACAGGTTTCTCAAAATAATGCGAGTAACGGTAGTTGAAGCTTTTAAAAATCATATCCGACTATAGTTGAATAAATATGTCTTTTTTATATTTTAAACGAAATTCTTCCTTCAAAACGAAATATCTCGTTTTTGATTCCAAAATGAACGTCTGCATTATTTTCATGCCAACCAAACCAATTTGGCTTCAACTTTACCTTATGAACTTTTGTGTCGGAATTACTATTAATCAATTCAATCAATCCTGCAGAAAAGTTTTCAAAAATACTATTGTCTTGAATTTTACTTCCACTATCCAGAAAAATATCAATTTCATCAACTCCTTGTACAACCTCATAGTTGAGTAAATATTTATCCTGACGAATATCATTCGGATCAATCATATACAATTTTCCAGATTCTTTGTCAGAAGTTAAAATCTTCGGCAAATCTATTTGATAAGATTTTAGAAAATCAAGTATTTGTTTTTTCATAAATTATAATATTTAGCCATTGAAGTTACAAACTCGAATTCGCTTCTCCAGCCTATTTCTATCTTTTCATTCTCCAATAATCTAAAAAAATTACAAACTAAACCTTTCAGGTTCTGAAAACCTCAAAGGTTTATTAAGAGAATCACCTCCGACCTCAGCGAGGTCGCCTGTTTATAGCAAATGGTTTTATCGAGAACATTCGATCCCGGCCGGGATCGCACTGGAATGCGTGGAATTGTTTTTCTATAGACATGTAAACCCTCCTGGGTTAAAAAATCATGTGCGAATTGGAATTCACGTAATTGTAACTGCCGGTTAAAAACCGCCACACCCGTTATTGCAACGCTTTTTTATACGTATCAATCGCTCGCTGACGAGCCATTTTATGGTCAACCATGGGATGCGGATAAGTCAGTTCATCATATTCCGGAACCCACTGACGAATGTAAATGAAATCGGGATCGAACTTTTGGGTTTGCAAGGTCGGATTGAACACCCGAAAATACGGTGCTGCATCGCAACCGGTTCCTGCTGCCCATTGCCAGCCGCCATTGTTGGAGGCCAGTTCGTAGTCGAGCAGTTTCTCGGCGAAATACGCTTCGCCCCAGCGCCAGTCGATCAGCAGGTGTTTGCACAAAAAGCTGGCGGTGATCATCCGCACGCGATTGTGCATGTAGCCGGTTTCATTCAACTGGCGCATGCCGGCATCCACAATCGGGTAGCCGGTCTTTCCTTCACACCAACGAGCAAAATCCTTCTCCGAATTCAACCACGGAATATGATTGTACTCCGGCTTAAAAGCACCATTCTCCACATGCGGAAAATGCCACAAAATATCCATGTAAAAGTTTCGCCAAACCAGTTCATTCAAATAAACCGGCGAATGTTTGATGGCTTTCCGGGTCAGTTTGCGAATGCTGATGGTTCCAAACCGCAGATGAATTCCCAATCGAGAAGTGCCGTCCAAAGCGGGGAAATCCCGCTGTTGTTCGTAGTTTTTTAGGATTTTTTTATCGATCTTCTTTTCCGGAAACGACAATCTTCCGCGCCTGAATCCGAGGTCACGCAGGGTGACATCCTTCAGCGGCTCCATCTTCAGCAGGTTTCCCAACTGCTTTTCCGAAGGGTAACTTTCCAGATTGATTTTGGACAATTTGTCCTTCCACTTTTTACTGTAGGGTGTAAAAACAGTATAGGGCTTACCATCGTTTTTCAGAATATCATCTTTGTGAAAAACAACCTGGTCCTTCAATTTGACAAACTGAACGCCCTGCGCTTTGAGGAAATCGTCAACGCGAGCATCCCGTTCCCTGGCGTAAGGCTCGTAATCTTGGTTGGTAAAAACCGTTTCAATATCGTATTCCACCCAGAGCCGTTTAAAGGCATCCAGTGGCTTGCCATGATAGATCCAAAAGGTACTGTTGTTGCGCTCAAATTCCTTTTTCAAGCGATTCACTTCGTTGGAGATAAACTCAATCCGGGAATCATCGTCGTCCAGATCATTGGTGATTCTGGTGTCGAATATAAAAACTGGTAGGACAGCCAAACCAGACGTCAGCGCTTTGTATAAACCATGGTTATCAGCCACCCGAAGATCGCGTCGAAACCAAAAGAGATTAATTTTTTTCTTCATAAGTCTGTTCAAAAAACGGGTCAAAAAGGTAATCAAAAAAACATTTCAAAAATCAATCAACTCAGGTCTTTTCAATATGATCGATCTATTTTGATCGGTGTGAATTTTTCTTTTCTTTTACGATACCGTTAATTTACCAGTCAAAATTCATGAAATGATTGTCTGTATGAGTATCGATTTATTTCAACCAGGATTGTAAAATACAATTTACAAATTCGATAAAACCTGCAAACATAATTTCGCGAAAAAGCAATCGCATGTTTAATAAACGGTAAAATAGAAACACAGTTGCCTTTAAATTGTTAAAACCGAATTAAAATTACAACCATGAGCAGAGGTTTTGCCAGCGACAACAACGCAGGCGTTCATCCGGAAATATTGAAAGCACTTGAAACAGCAAACAGCGGCCACATGGTTGGCTACGGAGACGATCCCATCACCCAGGAAGCCATCCTACTTTTTAAAAACCATTTTGGTGAAGAAACGGATGTTTATTTTGTATTCAACGGTACTGGAGCCAATGTACTGGCTCTGTCAACAATCACCAACTCATTTCACTCGGTGATCTGTGCCGATACTGCGCACATCCAGGTTGATGAGTGTGGCGCCCCTGAAAAACTCACCGGATGCAAACTTTTACCAGTTCCATCTGTGAAAGGTAAAATCACCCCGCAGGACATCAAGAAACACCTACATGGTTTCGAATTTGAGCACCACTCCCAGCCTAAAGTGATTTCCATTTCGCAGGTCACTGAGCTGGGTACCGTTTATTCCGTGGAGGAAATTAAAGCGATCACCGATTTGGCGCATCAACACGACATGTTGGTACACATGGATGGCGCGCGGATTGCAAATGCTGCTGTGGCACTGGACCTGCCATTCAAAGCGTTCACCATAGATGCAGGCATTGACATGCTGTCGTTTGGGGGCACCAAAAACGGCATGATGATGGGTGAAGCCGTGCTGTTTTTCAATCCTGAATTATCGAAACACTCCAAATACATCCGGAAACAGAACATGCAACTGTTTTCAAAAATGCGTTTCGTTGGCACCCAATTCCTGGCCTATTTCGAAAATGATCTTTGGAAGAAAAGTGCCACCCACGCCAACAAGATGGCCAAGTTGCTGGAAACAGAGATACGGAATACCGGAAAAGTTGAACTCACACAAAAAACGGAAGCTAACGGGGTTTTTGCGATTGTTCCCCGAGAAGTGATTCCCGAATTGCAGAAGCATTATTTCTTTTACATGTGGGATGAATCCCGGTCTGAAGTGCGTTGGATGACTTCATTCGACACGACGGAAGACGACATTCACGGGTTTGTCGATTTACTCAAAAAATTGCTTTAAATGCCATTATTCAACTATTTCCCGCCAAAATCTGACGGCACCGATCCGAAGCTTGAAAAGAAAATATTCAGGCACAGCCTGGTTTTTCCAAGCTTGTTTTTGTTGGCGTTTTGGTTGGTTCTTTTAATTGAAAAAACATTGGATCTTGAATTTGCCACCTTTGGCATTTTCCCGCTTCATCTGGAAGGCTTGAAAGGAATCCTGTTTTCGCCGTTCATCCATGCCGGATACGAACACTTGGCAGCCAATTCCCTGCCGTTTTTCATCCTTTCGCTGGCTTTGTTCTATTTTTATCGAAAACTGGCCTACCGCATTTTTTTCCTTATTTACTTTTTGTCTGGGATCTGTGTGTGGCTGGGCGGCCGTGAAGCCTATCACATCGGAGCCAGCGGCGTTGTTTATGGCATGGCTTCATTCCTCTTTTTTAGCGGTATTTTCCGCAACGACGCCAAACTGCTCACCATTGCCATCATCGTTGTTTTTTTGTATGGCAGCATGTTTTGGGGAATCTTCCCCATCAAACCAGAAATATCCTGGGAAAGTCACCTCTGGGGATCAGCCAGTGGCTTTTTTCTGAGCATCTATTATCGCAATCAAGGGCCACAGCGTCAACACTATGAATGGGAAGACGAACCGGACGACGAGGATGAAGATGCTCCCCCCGATTCAGACCAGCCAAATGTCCTCAACATTAATTATGAATTTAAGGAAGAAAAAAAGGAATAGCTTTTGACCAGCAGAAAAGAATTTGTGTAAATTTGCCAGCCTTTAAAGATTACAAGTTCTAAGACAATGATTAGCAGAAGAATTATCCGAATTAAAGTATTGCAGGTTTTATACGCCTTTAATACGTCACCGGACAAATCAATTAATAATACGGAGAAAGAATTATTCTTCAGTATTCAGAAAACATACGACCTCTACCATTTTTTGCTCGATCTGGTCGTTCAGATCAACAAGCATGCTGAGGCCGTGATTGAACTTCGCAAGAAAAAACATTTTCCAACAGAAGAAGATTTAAATCCCAATACGCGCTTCATCCGAAACCAGTTGATTTATCAGCTTAGTACAAACGACAGTCTCAACAAGTACCTGGAGCAGTCAAAACTTAGTTGGGTTAATGAGCCGGAATTAATCAAGAAGTTGTACAATGCCTTGATTGAAACCGACTTCTACAAGAACTATTTGAATGACAAAGAACAGTCGTATTCGGCTGACAAGAAAGTCGTTGAGCTGCTATTCTCCGAAGTCATTCTACAATCGGAAGACCTGTTTCACATCCTGGAAGAACAGAGCATTTACTGGAACGATGATGTGGATTTTGTGGTCAGCATGATTATTAAAACCTTCAAGAAATTCAAGGAATTTTCATCTGAAAGACAGGCTTTGCTGCCAATGTTCAAAGATGATGAAGATCATCAGTACGCCAAAGATCTATTCCGAAAAACAACCATCAATCACAAAGATTTGCGGGAATTGGTAGAAAAATATACGGTAAACTGGGATGTGGACCGGATTGCCTTTATTGATGAGCTGATCCTTGAAATGGCGATGTCGGAATTCCTGTACTTCCCATCTATTCCAACCAAGGTGACGCTGAACGAGTACATCGAATTGTCGAAATATTACAGCACACAGAAAAGCCGGAATTTCATCAATGGGATTCTTGATAAAGCATTGAAAGCGCTCAAAAAAGACAACAAGATTGTGAAAGCCGGGCGTGGCTTAATTGGCGAGGAATAATTTCACTTTTCAAACTTGAAAACGATAGTCGCCATATTATTGATTCTACTGGGTGTTGCTTGTCAAAATAGCGAAAGCAGACACAAGAAAGCCACTAATGAGATCAATGGAACGCCAAAGTTTGAGTTTCAGGAAGAATTCCATAATTTTGGGTCGCTGGAAGCCGGCGAAGTAGTGGCTTATAATTTTAAGTTCACAAACACTGGCGATGGCACGTTGCACATTAAAAAGGCTGAAGCGGAATGTGGCTGCCTGACGGTTAATTTTCCGAAGAAAGGAATTGCGCCGGGGCAATCTGATTTTATTGAGGTTGTGTTCAATTCAGCCGGGGAAACAGGCACCATTTATAAAGACGTGGTTCTATTTTCGAACGCGGCAGAAGCGAATACGAAACTGACCATTTCGGCTCAGGTTAAAAATGAAGTAATAAATTTATATAGTAAAAATTAAATTGGAATAAAATGAACTATTTATTGATGGCTCCACAACAAGGAGCAGAAGGCGGTAATCCAATTACAACCTTCTTGCCTTTGATCCTGATCATCGTGGTGTTTTACTTTTTCATGATCAGACCTCAAATGAAAAGACAAAAAGATTTGAAAAAATTTCGTGAAAGCCTTGGTAAAGGTGATAAAGTTGTTACCACTGGTGGTATTTACGGGAAAGTTGTTGAAATTAAAGACAGCTACGTACTGCTGCAAGTTGATGACAATGTAAAACTGCGTGTTGATAAAAGTGCAGTTGTGAAAGACATGTCTGACGTACCACAACAAAAGTAATCATCGATTTGTCAAAATACGAAAAGGGTCGGCAGATAGTCAACCCTTTTTTTTATCTTTGATTTCGTGGAAAACAAATGGCTAAATAAGGCGCAATCACTACTACGGAAATTCAATTTAAGAAATGACCGTAAACCAGTCATCTTTCTGATTTGTGTCGCTATTGCCACTATTTTTTGGTTTTTAAATGCCCTTGAAAAGGAATATACAGTCGAGTTGTCGTTCCCGGTTAAATACACCAACTTGCCAAAGAATAAAATTCTGGCCAACGATCCCCCAAATCATTTCACACTTGATGTTCGATCCTATGGATTTACCCTGCTGCGCTACAAACTGAGCATGGCTTTTTCTCCATTGGTTTTCAACGTGAATGAATTTACCGGCAAGAAAATGGAAGTGACCAATAACACAGTTTATGCGATTCCAAGTAGACAGTATCGGGGCCGCATCGCTGCGCAGCTGAGCAATGAACTCAACATTACAGGTGTTCATCCGGATACCGTTCATTTCTATTTTGACCGGATCATTTCCCGAAAATTTAAAGTGACGCCGGATATCAGTTATGGCTTGAAAAAACAGCATTACTTATACGATGACATTAACGTAAAACCCGACTCTGTAGTGGTTGAGGGACCTCAATCGATCTTAGACACATTGAAAGAAGTTCAAACCATTTCACAACATTACAAGGATTTGGACCAGGAAACCAAACGCAATGTGTTACTCAAAGAAATTAAAAAACTGGAGTTTAAACCCAGCCGTGTCCTGATCGATATTCCGGTTGAAGAATACACAGAGAAGCAAGTTGAAGTTCCTATTACCATCGACAATTTGCCGGATAGCGTGCATGTGAACCTTTTCCCGTCAAGTGTAAAAATAAGTTTCATGACTGGATTAAGTCAATTTAACGAAATAACGCAAGCGGATTTTAGGGCCAGTGTTTCCTACGAAGACTTAAAAAACAAAATGGATTACCTCCCTGTTTATCTTGAAAAATCACCGCCTCACTTGAAATCAGTAAACTTCCTGCCTAAAAAAATTGAGTATCTCATTGAACAGTAGTCAAATGAAAAAGATTGGAATTACCGGCGGAATTGGAAGTGGCAAGTCAACCATTTGCCATTTATTTTCACTATTGGGTGTCCCGGTTTTTAATGCTGATCAGGAAGCCAAACGCATCATGAATACGTCGTCACTGGTACGCAGCAAAATGATGTTGAATTTTGGAAATGACATTTACCTGCCCGATCATACCATTGACCGAAAAAAGTTGGCTGGTAACATTTTTAATTCGCCATCTTTATTGGAAAAAGTCAATGGCATCATTCATCCAGAAGTTCGAAAATACTTTTCCGACTGGTGTGAGCGCCAACAATCACCATACATTGTTCATGAAGCAGCAATCCTTTTTGAAAGCGGTTTTTACAAGATGATGGACTTCACCATACTGGTAACGGCACCGGAGGAAGATCGGATTGCACGCGTGGTAAAGCGGGACGGCACAACAGCTGAAAAAGTGAAGGAGCGCATTGCTATGCAATGGCCGGATGAAGAAAAAATGATTCTGGCAAATAAAACAATTATGAATAACAACGGGAAATTAATCATTCCTCAATTACTAGAATTAGATAAAAAATTTAGATCTCATGGGTAAATTTGCAAAATGGATAGCTGGAGGATTAGGATGGGCATTTCTTGGGCCTATCGGTGGAATTGTTGGATTTGTTGTTGGATCGATGATCGATAGCGAAAAAAGTGCCTTCACCTCAAATGGGACACAAACAACTTCGCGCCCCGGCCAAACAACAACGGGTGGTTACGTGATGAGCTTATTGGTATTGGTCGCGGCGGTGATGAAGGCTGACGGGAAAGTGTTAAAGTCAGAGTTGGATTACGTGAAGCAGTTTTTCGTACGCTCCTTCGGAACAAGTTCAGCGCAGGAAGCCATTCACATGTTGCACGATCTTTTAAAGCAAAATATTCCGGTGGCTGACGTCTGTCGGCAAATCCAAAAGAATATGGATTACTCCTCGCGGTTGCAGCTACTCCATTTTTTGTTTGGCATTGCTCAAGCTGACGGACAGGTTGACACGACCGAACTGAATATGATTGATATGATTGCCCGGAACATGGGCATTAGTCAAAAAGATTATGACTCTATTAAGTCGATGTTTGTCCGAAATACTGATGCCGATTACAAAATCCTGGAATTAGATTCTTCCGCCAGTGAAGATGATATCAAGAAAGCTTACCGAAAAATGGCCATGAAATATCATCCGGACAAAGTCAGCTATTTGGGTGAAGATTTTCAAAAAGCCGCCAAGCAGAAATTTCAAAAGGTCAATGAAGCTTACGAAAACATCAAGAAAGAACGAAATATTGCATAAAAAAGCCGGGCTTGAAAGTCCGGCTTTTATAATTTCTTCTATTGCTCAGAATTAACTTTGTAAATCATCAAAGTCAACGTTTGTGTAATCTTTTGAAACGACTGTTTCTTCTTCGTTTTCGGCACCGATTGTCTCGATATTAATATCTGAGTCATCAATTGACTGGCTGGCTTTAATAAAGTCAATAACTTCACTCAACCCATCAGAAAACTTCTCAAAATCTTCTTTGTACAAAAAGATTTTGTGTTTCTCGAAGTGGAATTTACCATCCTGATCGTAGCGTTTCTTACTCTCGGTAATTGTCAGGTAATACTCGTTCTTGCGGGTCGCCTTAACGTCGAAAAAATAAGTCCTTTTTCCCGCTCTCACAGCTTTTGAATAAATCTCTTGTCTAAAATTACTGTCTACCTCTTGCATTTCATCTTTTTTATCAAAGCCTTCCATCTTACTCAAAATTAAGTTATTTCCATAGTTAGCACATCAAAAGTAAGCAATTATTTTGAAAATAAATAAAATATGCTAACAAACAGTTCATTTTTTCAACTAATGTTCAAATTACTAATTCGACTCATAGTATTTCATAGCCTCTGGCATCATTTTCTCCAAGGCTTCAATACGGTGTGAATCCAGTGGATGCGTACTCAAAAATTCCGGTGGTTTTTGTCCACCCGACTGAGCCATTCGCTTCCAAAAGTCAACGGCTACATGCGGATTATATCCAGCAATTGCCATAAAGATCAATCCCATTTTGTCAGCTTCATATTCTTGCTGACGAGAAAACGGGAGCATAACACCAACCTGTGCTCCAACGCCATAAGCTGTTGCAAATATCGATTGTGTCTCCTTCGGTTTCTCCTTCAGTGCTTCACTCAAGGCCATTCCCCCCATCTGAACCAGCATCTGCTGACTCATTCGTTCATTCCCATGACGTGCCACCGCATGTGCTATTTCGTGTCCTAACACCACTGCCAAACCGGCATCATCTTTCGTAATTGGTAAAATCCCGGTGTAAACTACGACTTTGCCTCCAGGCATACACCATGCATTTGGCGTGTCATTAACAACCAAATTAAACTCCCAATTAAAATATTTTAAATAGCTTTCATAACCATTGTCTTTCAGGTACTTCTCAACGGCAGCCGCGATTCGCTTGCCGACTCGTTGAACCATCGCCGTTTCTTGTTGGTTGTTTGAAACTTTATTGGAATCGAGGAACTGTTTATAATTGGTTAAACTCATGTCAACCATATTCGATTCCGGAAGTAAATTAACCTGCTTCCTACCCGTTAAAGGAACAGTACTACATGACTCGATAAAAATTACAATGACTGCAAATAAAAGTACGAGCTTAAACGTATGTTTTTTCAAATTCATAATTGGAGTTTAACCGTTTCAAAAATAAACAAACAAAATTGAAAAAAGGCGACTTTTAAAGCCGCCTTTCCATAATTTTTTGTAAAAATATCTTAACGGTAAATTTCGTTCTTAGCTGCCAACAAGGTATTTTTAAGCAACGATACCCTCGTCATTGGTCCAACACCTCCGGGAACCGGCGTAATATAAGCACATTTCTCAGCCACTTCATCAAAGGCAACATCACCTTTCAGTTTGAATCCGGATTTGGTCTTGTCCGATTTCACACGGGTGGTACCAACATCAATAACCACTGCACCTTCTTTCACCATATCGCCTTTGATAAATTCCGGTGCTCCAAGTGCAGCAATCAAAATGTCGGCATTTGCGCACAATTCCTTCAAGTTTTTCGTCCGGCTGTGCGCAACGGTTACAGTTGCATTCATCGCCTTTTGCGACATCAATACACTCATTGGTCTACCTACGATATTACTACGTCCAACAACCACGCAGTCTTTTCCTGATGTTTCAATGTCGTAACGTTTCAACAGCTCAATGATACCGTCTGGTGTTGCAGAAACAAAACAGGGAAGCCCAATCACCATCCGTCCAACATTCACTGGATGAAATCCATCAACGTCCTTTCGGGGATCAATTGCCTCAATAACCTTTTGTTCTGAAATATGTTTGGGTAAAGGTAATTGAACGATAAAACCGTTGATATCATCATCGTTGTTTAATTCATCAACTTTAGCGAGCAACTCCTCTTCAGTTACATCATCTTCAAATCGAATTAAACTGGATTTAAAACCAACCTCTTCACAATCTTTGATTTTAAAGGCCACATAGGTTTCGCTTCCACCGTCATGCCCCACTAAAACCGCAGCCAAATGAGGTTGTTTGGCTCCTGAATCGATCAATTTCCGGACTTCGAGTGCGATCTCTTTTTTAATGTCCGAAGCTGTTTGTTTTCCGTCAATTAACTTCATTATAGTCTCTTCGAGTTTTTATTTTTGCATTGGTAAATTCCCCATCATTCGGCCCATGTTCTTTCCACCACCTTGCGACACCATCTTCATCATTTTGCGGGTTTCTGCAAATTGTTTGATCAGACGATTCACTTCCTGAATATCTGTACCTGAACCAACAGCAACTCGCTTCCGGCGCGTTCCATTCAAAACAGAAGGATTTTCACGTTCTTCCGGCGTCATTGAATAGATGATTGCCTCAATGTGTTTGAAAGCATCGTCTTCAATATCAACATTTTTCAGCGCTTTCCCCATTCCAGGAATCATCGCAGCCAAATCCTTGATGTTCCCCATTTTCTTGATTTGCTGAATTTGCTTTAAGAAATCGTTAAAGTTAAATTGGTTCTTTGCCAGCTTCTTTTGCAAACGACGGGCTTCATCGGCATCAAACTGCTCTTGCGCCTTTTCAACCAACGATACAATATCACCCATACCCAAAATACGGTCGGCCATCCGTTCGGGGTGGAAAACATCTAGAGCTTCCATCTTTTCACCAGTACCAACAAATTTGATTGGTTTGTTGACGACGGTACGGATTGACAAGGCAGCACCACCGCGAGTATCACCGTCCAGCTTAGTTAAAACGACCCCATTAAAATCAAGTCGATCATTGAATTCTTTGGCTGTATTCACAGCATCTTGCCCGGTCATTGAATCGACAACAAACAGGATTTCATCTGGAGTTACCGCTTTCTTAACTGCCGCAATCTCGTTCATCATCTGCTCATCAATGGCCAAACGACCAGCGGTATCGATGATCACCACATCGTGACCATTGGCTTTTGCATGT
Source organism: Sunxiuqinia sp. (assembly GCA_035266925.1). Lineage (GTDB taxonomy): Bacteria > Bacteroidota > Bacteroidia > Bacteroidales > Prolixibacteraceae > Sunxiuqinia. Next base: position 11,716 of record DATFMO010000390.1, read on the forward strand.
TTGATGGCTGCCTGCGCAATTTTTACCGGCTCTTTATTTCCATCTTCTGTATAAACCGGTACATTGATTTGCTCACCTAAAACTTTCAACTGGTCAATTGCAGCAGGGCGATAAACGTCACCGGCCACCAACAACGGATGCTTTCCCTTTTTGGTTTTAATCAAGCGGGCCAGCTTCCCGGAAAATGTTGTTTTACCAGAACCTTGCAAACCGGCAATCAAAATCACATTCGGATTTCCAGACATGTTGATGTCGACCGAGGTTCCCCCCATCAGCTCTGCCAATTCATCATGGACGATTTTGACCATCATCTCACCTGGCTTAACGGCTGAAAGAACATCTTCTCCTAACGCTTTTTCTTTTACTGTTTCAGTAAATGATTTCGCGATTTTGAAGTTCACGTCAGCATCGAGCAATGCACGACGTACTTCTTTCAAGGTTTCTGCTATATTAATTTCAGTGATTCGTCCCTGCCCTTTCAGCAGCTTAAATGACCGTTCCAGTTTTTCATTAAGATTCTCAAACATATCAGAAAAAATATTGATTTATTTTCAAGCTTGTGCAAAAATACAAAAATTAAATAAAGACGAATTTTTTACTGAGGGTAAAAAATATTTTTGTTTTCCGGGTTACCTTTTGTGGAAAAACCGAATAAACCATTGAAAATTCTTTATAAGTGTTGAACGAATTAGAGAGCGATGGCGAAGGAGAATTCATATTATTACGGGTTGGTTTTTGGATGCCCGATGAATGAGGAGCTAGAGAGTTGCGCGTACACAGAGATTCGAAAAATGAGTTTAACAAAAAGAATTCAGTTCATTAACAAGCTCAGTAGTTACGACCGTACAGTCTTAGTCAATAAACACAAAAACTGTATTCGTCTACGAGAAGATAAAGTCCCTTTTTCACGAATCGCAATTTTGTAGAAATTTGGGGGTCAGTTCTGGCCCCCTTTTTTTTGTCTTAACTTTTCCGAAATTCCTTATCAAAGCAGCAGATTAACATCACCCACTCACATCTGAATTTCAACTAGTTACATTCTTTCAGGAACCGTAATTCCAAGCAATCCCATACCCGATTTGACCACATTGGCAATGGTTTGAGATAATGCTAAGCGGAAGTTGCGAGCATCTGCATCAGATTCCCCCAAGATTGAATGATCGTGATAAAACTGGTTGAATTCTTTCACCATACTATAGACATAATTAGCGATAATTGCAGGACTGTATGCATCCCCGGCTTCTTTGATAACTGATGGGTACAGCGACAAAGATTTTATCAGCTCTTGCTCTTTGCTTGAAATAGAAGAGGCTTTGTTCAACGAAAGTCCACTAATATTAATCCCAGTTTCTTCAGCTTTCCGGATCACGGACCGAATTCGTGCATAGGTATATTGAATAAATGGCCCTGTATTCCCATTAAAATCAATGGACTCTTCAGGATTGAACAGCATATTCTTTTTAGGATCAACCTTCAGCATAAAATATTTCAATGCACCCAAGGCAATCGTCTTATAGGTTTCCAATAATTCTTCTTCAGAATAGCCTTCCAATTTGCCAAGCTCTTCCGAGGTTTTTCGAGCCACTTCAACCATTTCGTCAATTAAATCATCGGCATCAACGACGGTTCCTTCGCGCGATTTCATTTTTCCATGAGGCAGCTCCACCATTCCGTATGAAAAGTGATGCAAGCCTTTTCCCCACTCAAATCCGAGTTTATCCAACAATACTGACAATACCTGGAAATGGTAGTTTTGCTCGTTCCCAACCACATAAATCATTTTATCAATTTTATAGTCGTTAAAACGCATTTTTGCTGTACCAATATCTTGCGTCATGTAAACCGATGTTCCATCACTTCGCAAAAGGATCTTTTCATCCAGCCCATCTTTCGACAAATCTGCCCAAACCGATTGATCATCTCGTTGGTAAAAAATGCCTTGTTCCAAACCTTTAATAACCTCTTCTTTACCAACCAAGTATGTTTCTGATTCGTAGTATATTTTATCAAAATCAACACCCAACTCTTTGTAAGTAACGTCGAAACCATCATAAACCCATTGATTCATCATCTCCCAAAGTTCAATCACTTCAGGATCGCGGGCTTCCCATTTACGTAACATTTCACGGGCTGCCACGATTGATGGTGCCTGCTGTTCTGCTTCGTCCTTGCTCAGGCCTTTTTCTATGAGTTCACTAATTTCGGCCTTGTAATGCTTGTCGAACAATACATAAAAATCGCCCACCAGGTGATCTCCTTTTATGCCGGTGTTCTTAGGAGTTTTCCCTTCACCCCATTGATTCCAGGCATACATTGACTTGCAGATGTGAATTCCCCGGTCGTTAACAATGTTTGTTTTGACCAGTTTTTTCCCATTGGCTTTGATAATTTCACCAATCGAAAACCCCAACAGGTTATTTCGGATATGCCCCAGGTGGAGCGGTTTATTGGTATTTGGCGACGAATATTCCACCATATAAAGCTGAGAATCTTCTGATGTATTAACCAAACCATAGTTCTCAGTCTTATTTGCTTCTTCGAGTACTGAAATCCAATACGACTTTGCAATCAGCAAGTTCAAGAAGCCTTTAATGACTGAAAAATCATCAACCGTATCGACCTTGTTTTTCAGGTATTCACCTAGCTCAGTGGCTGTTTGCTCGGGTGACTTTTTGGAAAAACGCAGAAACGGAAATACAACAACGGTCATGTCGCCTTCCACATCTTTACGTGTATTTTGAATTTGTACTGAAGCAGCATCAATTTGCTGACCATAAAGTTCGTTGATCGCTTCAACGACTTTGCCTTGTATGATTTGGTCAATAAGCATATCCTAATTTTTTTGAACCGCAAAGATAATAGATTCTGCGGTAAATGACAGGCGATTTTTGGCGCAAAAAAAAGCCCTGTTAAACAGGGCTTTTTCAATAGTCAATATCTTAGGAAGCTATTTCGCTTCTTTAATTTCAACACGTCTGTTCTTCGCACGACCTTCTTCGGTGGTATTTGGTGCAATCGGTCTGGACTTACCGAACCATTGAACAGTTACGATACGTTCAGGAGCAATACCATTGTCAATCAGGTATTTTCTTGCTTCCTTAGCTCGTTTTTCAGAAAGTTCCATGTTGTATTTTTCAGTACCCACTTCATCAGCAAAACCAGAAAGTTCAATTTCCACATCAGGTTTTTCCTTCAGTACTTTGATCACCTCATCAAGACCTGCTTTAGCTTCTGATCTCAATTTATACTTATCAAAGTCGAAATGAATTGTATTAAACTTGATCTCTGGAATTGGGCAACCTTTATTTTCAGCTGGACCGGCAACAGTTGGACATGCATCTTCGCCATCTACAACGCCATCACCATCCGCATCTACAGGACATCCTTTTTTGTCTACTTTGTATCCTTTGGGAGTATCAGGACATTTGTCATCGCTATCAATGACACCATCACCATCTGTATCAGGACAACCTTTCAATTCTTTCAATCCTGGAGTATCAGGGCAAGCATCATCTTTGTCGGCAACACCATCTTTATCTCGGTCAGGACAACCTTCAAGAGCAATATCTCCAGCTTCTGTTGGACATTTGTCTTTGTAGTCAGGCAAGCCGTCACCGTCAGTATCGACCGGACATCCTTTTTCGTCCACTTTAACACTTTCAGGTGTATCAGGACATTCATCCTTACGATCGGGAACACCATCTAAGTCAGAATCCTTAGCCTTCCCAAAGCTAAATTCGATACCGACAACGCCTTTTATGAAATTTTCTGTGGCTTTATAAGTTCCCACACCAGGCTTTTGAAAATCGGATTCGATCCCGGCGATATATCCACCTTCAAGAAATAATGCGACACTTTGACTCAACGCAAATTTGAATCCAAGTCCTGCATCAAAATTAACTCCGCTGGTGTTGTTGTCCTGAATTAATCCAGGCCCCAGAAACAGATAAGGTTTAACACCGCTGTTTTCATCGAGAATGTAGCCATTATTCAGCTTGTACCTTAAATTCAAAAAAGTATTACTGAGGTCAAGACTACTTTGTACCTCTGAGTTACTCAGACCCAAATTGTTGAGGAGCATCAAATCAAACGATGGGCTCACATAACGACTCAAATAAAACTCGGTCATTAATCCGGTTCCCTTTAGCACATCGCCGTGATAAACACCGCCGCCAAGCCCAAGTCCCCACTTTTTATCAGCGGTTTGTGCTTGAAGCATTATTCCCAGACTAAGCAAAAAAGAAAGTAAAAGTAATTTTTTCATAGTGTGAAGCAATTAAGTGAATGGTTATAAATTATTTCAAAATTTACGAAAAATATTCATATCAATACAAAAGTTTTTAAATCATTATTTTGTTCAGATGATTCCTGACTTTCCACTTCAAATCCTTCCCCACATGAATCCAAAACCTTTAAATAATTAATAAAGCTAAAGCATTTTTGTTATTTTCACCAAATAAAAAGTAAACTTGTTTAGTATAATTGACATAGAAACTACGGGGCAGAGTGCAAAATATGGTAAGATCACTGAAATTGCCATATACGTACATAATGGTTTTGAAGTCGTTGACTCATTTGTCACGCTGGTGAATCCCGAATGTCACATTCCCTATTTTATTACGAAATTAACCGGCATTGATAACGAAATGGTAGCAGACGCTCCCAGATTTTTTGAAATTGCTAAAAAAGTTGTGGAGATGACTACCAACACAGCTTTTGTGGCTCACAATGTCAGTTTCGACTATCGTTTTGTACAACAGGAATACCGCCGTTTAGGCTATGAGTACAAACGAAAAACCATGTGTACCGTCAAGTTGAGCAGAAAATACCTCCCGGGACATCCCTCCTACTCGCTCGGCAAATTGTGCCAGGATTTGAATATTGTGATTGATGGCAGACACCGAGCCGGCGGAGATGCTTTTGCAACCGTAAAACTTTTTGAGATGATTCTGCAAAATCATAACAACTCGCTTGGCAGTGGCTCTGTGATTCAACAAAAACTTTTTTAGATGATTTGAATAAACCGACGATCATCAACCTTTCCCGTCCGCGACATTTTTATTACCTTGCCTTGTGCGCTTTTAGGCGCTGTAACACCTTCAAATTAACTTAAAAACTAACAAATTAAACTTAATAAATCACGTGATGAAACAAAGAATCCTTTCATGCCTGATTCTTATTTTGGGATTGATCACCGTCACCCTCTCAAAATCCCAGGCGCAAGACACACCTAAAAAATTTACCTTCGAAAATTGTGTGAACCAGTTTTCCATGGACAAAACTCTAAAAACGAAAGTTGGCTACCAATACTGGTTCGTTGACAAGAACTTTCTAGATGGCCGCACGCTAAAAATGAGTGTCGTTGCTCCACACCAGGCAACACATGCTCCTCACAAACATGCTGAAGACGAAATCTTCTTTATACTCGAAGGGAAAGCCCAATTCTATTTAGATGGGGAAACCACAGTAGGAGGTCCGTACACCAGCTTTTATTGTCCTTCGAATGTTGAACATGGAATCAGCAACATTGGAGATACCGAACTAAAATATTTAGTGATTAAAAAATACTAAATGGAATAGCAAAAATTTTAAACGATAAAATCTGATTTATGACGAAAAAAGTAAGATGGGGAATTTTGAGCACTGCAAAAATCGGAGTGCAAAAAGTGATCCCAGCGATGCAACAGGGAGACTATTGCATAGTAGATGCAATTGCTTCAAGAAACATAGATAGAGCCAAATCGACTGCCAATCAGCTAGGTATTGCAAAATATTACGGCAGCTACGAAGAACTTCTAAATGACCCGGATATTGATGCCATTTACATTCCTCTGCCCAACCACATTCATATTTACTGGACTATGAAAGCATTGGAAGCCGGCAAACATGTATTGTGTGAAAAACCGATTGGAATCAACACCGAAGAAGCTCAGGCTCTAGTCGATACGGCTAAAAAATATCCCCAATTAAAAGTAATGGAAGCGTTCATGTACCGGTTTCATCCACAATGGCAAAAAGTACGTGAACTCGCCAAATCAGGTGTAATTGGCAATGTGAAGACAGTCCAGTCATTCTTTTCTTATTACAATGTCGATCCTGAAAATATTCGCAATAAACTTGAGCTTGGAGGAGGAGCTTTGATGGATATTGGATGCTATTGTATTTCTTTTCCCCGGTTTATTTTTGAAGAAGAACCATCGGCAATCATGGGGGATATGGAATTTGATCCCTTCATGAAAACCGATCGTTTGACATCCGGCATGCTGCAATTTCCGTCCGGAGGAACATCTACATTTACTTGCAGCACCCAGCTCATGCCGCACCAGGAAGCCAACATTTTTGGTGATAAAGGGCACATTATGATTAAAATTCCGGTGAACGCCCCACTCAATGCAACAACAAAGATTATTCTTCGCACGAAAGAAAATACGGAAACTTTCAGTTTTGCACCAGTTGATCAATATACACTGCAGGGCGACGCTTTTTCGCTTGCTGTATTAAATGACACACCGGTTCCAACGCCGTTGGAAGATGCCGTAGAAAACATGCGGGTAATTGACTCCATTGTCGAAAGCGCCAAGCAAAGTCAATGGGTCACTTTTTAAAACGAAATCTAAACAATACAAAAAAAGCCTCGCAAGTTGCGAGGCTTTTTCATGTTTATTACACGAATATTTTTACTACTTATTTACTTTTTCAACAACAGCTTTGAATGCTTCAGGTTGGTTTAATGCTAAATCGGCCAATACTTTACGATTGATTTCAATGTTGTTCTTTTTCAACAAACCGATTAATTGAGAATAACTCAAACCTTCCTGGCGAGCTGCTGCGTTAATACGTTGAATCCACAATGAGCGGAAGTTTCTCTTTTTCACTTTCCGGTCACGATAAGCGTATGTTAAAGCTTTTTCGTGTGCATTTTTTGCAACAGTCCAAACGTTTCTGCGGGCACCCCAGTAACCTTTAGTTTGCTTGAGGATTTTCTTTCTACGAGCCCGAGAAGCTACGTGATTTACTGATCTTGGCATAATTTAAAATTTGTGAGCGGTTAGCGTCCCGATTCGATCGGAATCTTTACGGCTAATTCACTCTGTTTACAACTAGTATTAATTACTTTTTTGAAAAGGATTTTTATTTCATGTTCAGCATAAGCTTCACATTCTTCTGATCGGCTTTGTCAACCTCACCCCAATAGGTCAGGTTACGTTTGCGCTTCGTACTTTTTTTAGTCAAAATATGACTTTTATAAGCATGCTTCCTCTTCAGTTTTCCGGAGCCGGTTAATTTAAACCGCTTTTTAGCGCCGGAGTTTGTCTTCATTTTTGGCATCTCTCTAAATTTTATATTCGAAGAAATTACTTCTTCTTTTTAGGTGTAATAAACATCGTCATTCGTTTACCTTCCAGTCGAGGCATTTGCTCCACCTTCCCAAGGTCTTCCAATTCGGTCGCAAAGCGCAAAAGCAGGATTTCACCTTGTTCTTTAAAAAGGATTGAACGTCCTTTAAAGAACACGTAGGCTTTCACTTTGGCTCCTTCTTTCAAAAACTTTTCAGCATGCCGTAGCTTAAATTGAAAATCATGGTCGTCAGTGTTCGGCCCGAACCGGATTTCTTTAACCACTACTTTCACTGCCTTGGCTTTCATTTCCTTTTGTTTCTTTTTTTGCTGATAAAGAAACTTCTGGTAATCTATCACTTTACAAACCGGAGGATCGGCATTTGGTGAAATCTCAACTAAATCAAGCTCCATGCTATCCGCAATTTTCAATGCTTCTGACAATGAATAAACTCCTTGATTCTCAATATTATCACCAACTAGTCGTACTTGTTGAGCACGAATGCGTTGATTGATCTTGTGTTGCGGACCGGTATCTACTCTCCGTCCTCCACGATATGGGCGTTTTTTTATTGCGATAAGAAAAACCTCCTATTCTATTTTAGTTATAAAATGATGCTAATTGCTCTTTTACTTCTTTATTGATGAATTCAGCAAACTCTTCTTTGGTCATTGTTCCCTGATCGCCTTCGCCTTGTCTGCGAATAGAAACTGTACCCGATTCTGCTTCTTTTTCACCAACAATCAATAAATACGGGATACGTTTTAATTCGTTATCCCGAATTTTACGACCAATCTTTTCATTTCGGTCGTCAATTAAGCTGCGAATATCGGAATTATTTAGAAAATCTGAAAGATTTTCTGCATATTCATTGTACTTTTCACTGATTGGCAGAATAACAACCTGCTCAGGTGTCAACCACAATGGGAATTTCCCAGCGGTGTGTTCAATCAACACTGCCACAAAACGTTCCATCGATCCGAACGGTGCGCGGTGAATCATGACCGGACGGTGACGATTATCATCAGCACCGATGTATTCAAGTTTGAAACGCTCCGGCAGGTTATAATCAACCTGGATTGTTCCCAACTGCCAGCTTCGCCCCAACGCATCTTTGATCATGAAATCAAGCTTTGGTCCATAAAAAGCAGCTTCACCCAATTCGGTAATGGTATTCAATCCTTTTTCTTCGCATGCCTCGATAATGGCCTGCTCCGCTTTGTCCCAGTTCTCTGACGACCCTATATACTTTTCTGGTTTCTCAGGATCGCGCAATGAAATCTGGGCAGTATAATCTTCAAAATTCAAGGCTTTAAAAATGATGAAGATAATGTCTATCACTTTATTGAATTCTTCTTTCAATTGATCCGGGCGACAATAAATATGCGCATCATCCTGTGTGAAACCACGAACACGGGTCAAGCCGTGCAACTCGCCGCTTTGTTCGTACCGATAAACAGTTCCGAATTCGGCCATGCGAACCGGCAAATCTTTGTACGAGCGTGGTTTGAATTTATACAGTTCACAGTGATGCGGACAATTCATGGGTTTCAGCAAATACTCCTCACCTTCTGTTGGTGTCTTAATTGACTGAAATGAGTCAGCGCCATATTTGGCATAGTGCCCCGAGGTTTTGTATAAATTGATATCGCCAATATGCGGAGTGATCACCTGCTCGTAACCAAATTTCTTTTGCACCTTGCGTAGGAAATCTTCCAGCTGCTGACGCAACATGGCTCCTTTTGGCAACCACATTGGCAATCCCTGCCCAACTTCCTGAGAAAAAGTGAACAACTCCATCTCTTTTCCAATCTTTCGATGGTCACGCTTTTTAGCTTCTTCAAGCATAACGAGATATTCCTCCAGGTACTTTTGTTTCGGAAAAGTAACACCGTACACACGGGTCAACATCTGGTTCTTTTCATCACCGCGCCAATAGGCACCGGCAATAGAAGTCAGCTTTACTGCTTTGACATAGCCAGTGTTTGGCAAGTGTGGACCACGACACAAGTCGGTAAAATTACCCTGGTTGTAAAGGGTGATCGTTCCATCTTCCAACTCGCTGATCAACTCTTGCTTAAGCTCATCATCTTTCTTGGTGAACATCTCCATTGCCTCTTTCTTGGAGATATCTTCACGAACGATATTATTTTTCTGACGAGCCAGCTCAATCATCTTTTTCTCGATCTTATCCAAATCTTTATCAGTCAGCTGCTTGCCATCAGGAAGGTCAACATCATAATAAAATCCGGTATCAACGGTCGGACCGATTCCAAATTTGGTTCCGGGATAAAAACTTTCAATTGCCTCAGCCATTAAGTGAGCTGAAGAATGCCAAAAGGTTTCTTTTCCTTCGCGGTCGTCCCAGGTATGAAGCTTGATCTTTGAATCTGTTGTAATTGGCCGACTCAAATCCCAAACAGCACCATTCACAGATACAGCTAAAACCTCTTTAGCCAGTCGGTTACTGATTGATTTGGCAATCTCCAGACCAGTCACTCCACTTTCAAACTCCCTGACACTATGATCGGGTAATGTAATTTTAATCATCAAATTCGAATTATGGATTTTATTTTCAGGCTGCAAAGATAATTATTATTGCTTGACTATGACAAGTTGTAACTATTAAATTCAACTTGAACGAAGCTAAAAAAAAGGCGTTTCAAACGCCTTCAATCATCTCATCAACTGTTGTCTTTTTAACGAACAGATAGAGCCAACCCAACATTGAACGAAGAATATTCGGCTTTGTTAACCGAACCATATAAATTGAAGAATGCCAGCTTCATCCGTACACCAGCATCCATGCTCACCCTGGAAGAGGCAAAACTCAGCTGTACCGGATCAACCTGGTCGGCGACAACCGGTTCATTGTTCTGCACATCAATCACTACCGGATAACGACCAAGCATGTCGATTTCGGTATGACTACGGCTATTGCTGATTCCCCCAAAAAAAGTGATGAATGCCACTTTCTTGGAAACGATCAACCCGACTTTCATGGTATTGGTTTTCAAATTCAGGCGCTGATTTTTATCGGGTTCATAACCACCACTGGCATCTGAGAAACCGTTTCCATAATTACTCAAACCATAATGCAACTTGCTATTGGCATCAACCTTTGAGTAGGTTGCCAGAACAGCGGCGTCAAACGGCAAATTTTTCAACACAGGAACCCATTCCTTAAAATTGTGTTTCACCCCAATGCCAAACATCCCAACCTGGATTTTTCCGTGGTTTTCGCTATTCTGATTAAAAGCAAGCTTGGGCACATAGCGGACCAGAACATCTGTGTGGGGAAATAAACCAATCCCCAATTGGGCAACTGGCACAGGAATTAAGGTCATGTTCATACCCGGTGGCGTTCGAAAAGAAGCAATGGTAGAATCTGGCTGATTAGGATCCATCAGGTTCAGTTGCGGTCCCAGTGAATCGATACCAGCAGCTGTTGGAGCAATTGTTCCAAAAGCCGGATCAATCGTCACATTTGACAAGTTGAGCTTACTGACATCGAATGTTTGTGCCGATTTGGGAATCCGAACAACGGTCATGCTCATCGACAGATCAAACCCCAGGCGCTTATGTGTTTCGGCCGTGTAATACCATCCTTTATTGAGGCCATCGCCCAATGCCTGGGCAAACGGGTTCAGGTAAGCTTTAAATAATTGATTGGCATCTTCCTGTCCGGCCTTAATATATTCAACCACATTCGATTGAGAAAAACCGACCTGAAAGGCCAGAAGCAACAAAGAGAGTATAGAAATTCTTTTCATTTTTAGTTTGTTTTAATCATTCACTCAACATCCTATAACTCCATATCTCAAAAAAATATCACTCTCCAACCAATAATAAATTTGAAAATTACGTTGTAATTATTCCTTAAAACCACGACGTATTTTGCAAACTTTTATTGTTCTCAACTTTCATTTTTCAAAAAAAAAATAAAGCTTTGACAGCAAAAATAAATAAAACCATGCGCAATATTGTTTTTCTATTCATTCTTTTTCTAATCATTGGAAACCCACTTTTCGCTCAAAAAAAGATCACTCTGGAAGATTTACAGGTGAACAACACTTTTAGTCAAAAATCGATTGAAGCGCTAAAATCCTCTAGTGACGGCCTATATTATTTTCAGCTTGAAGACGGGAAACGAATTGTCAAATACAGTTTTAAAACGGGGAAAGCAGAAGCCACAGTTTTTGATCTTAGCAAGGTTGAAAACGCTCCTATTTCGTACTTTCAGGATTATCAGTTCAGCGATGATGAAACAAAAATTTTGCTGGCTACTGAAAAAGAAAAAATCTATCGTAATTCATACAAAGCGAACTACTATGTTTGGAACGGTGTCACCAAAGAGCTAAAACCATTGTCAACAAAAGGGAAACAGCGCGAAGCCACGTTTTCGCCCAATGGAGAGCGCATTGCTTTTGAGCGTGACAATAACCTGTTTATAAAAACGCTG
>DATFMO010000391.1:0-2679 GCA_035266925.1 Sunxiuqinia sp.
GAATTTGCCAAAACAATCACTCCGTTTGTGGATAGATTTGGGCCATGTTTTATAAATTATTGACATGTATCCATACCACTTTGTTTGTCAGCATTAATAATTATTTTTGTAACATATAAGCTTACAAGCTCCCGTCGGGAAATACTGCCCGGCTTTAATTATTGCATTATGGAGGAACAATTATCAATTGAACGCGGATGTTGTCGGAAAGGCGCAGGAACATGTTCCAAATTAGAAGTTTACGATTGGCTTGATGATGTAGTAAACAAGTCTGATGACGAAGATATTGTTGAAGTTCGATTTAAAAATACCCGGAAAGATTATTACAAGAATGTTAACAATTTAAAAGTTAAAGAAGGAGATCTCGTGGCTGTGGAAGCCAATCCCGGACACGACATCGGCATTGTTACTTTGACGGGTGCATTGGTGAAACACCAAATGAAGAAACACAAGGTAACACTTGTGAATGGTGATTTGCGAAAAATTTACCGGAAGGCGAAATCGGTCGACATTGACAAATGGCGAGAAGCCATGAGCCTCGAACATGAAACCATGATCAAGTCGCGACAAATCGCCGCCGATCTTGAGTTGAATATGAAAATCGGGGATGTCGAATACCAGGGAGACCGCACGAAAGCCATCTTCTATTACATTGCCGACGAGCGGGTTGATTTTAGACAACTGATTCGGGTATTGGCAGAGACATTTCGTATTCGTATTGAGATGAAGCAGATTGGTGCACGCCAGGAAGCCGGTCGAATTGGTGGTATCGGTCCTTGTGGACGCGAGTTATGCTGTGCCACCTGGATCAGTAATTTTGTGTCGGTTACAACCAATGCTGCGCGTTACCAGGAAATTTCACTGAATCCTCAGAAGCTGGCCGGACAGTGCGGAAAACTGAAATGTTGTTTGAACTTTGAAGTTGACTCGTACATTGATGCGCAAAAAGATTTTCCACCCAGCAATGTGCCATTGGATACCGAAGAAGGGCGCTATTATTTCCAGAAAGCTGACATTTTTAACCAGGTTCTATATTACGGAACAAATGGCAATAAAACTTCAGCCCCTGTTGCAGTTTCGGTTAAACGGGCGAAGGAAATTATCCGGTTGAACAATCAAGGCCGAAAAGTTGAAAAGCTGCTTGACGGAGATTCGATCGAGGTTAAAAAGAAAGCTCAAGGATTTGAAGACGTCATTCCGCAGGAGAGCCTGACGCGTTTTGATGAACCAAAATCACGCTACCGGAAGAAAAAGCGTTTTTCAAAAAACAGTAACTCCAGGAGATCAAAACAAAAACAATGAGGAACATTCTGAAAGTCATCATTCTCATCGGAATATTAGCGTCCTGCGATTCCAAGCGCGTTTTTGAAGACTATAAAACCATTGATCCTTCGGGATGGAACAAAGACTCGTTGGCTCGTTTTGATGTGGCTATTACCGATACGGTGCACGCCAACAACATCTACATCGATGTTCGTAATAATGGGAATTACCCCAACAGCAACCTATGGCTGTTCACGCAGGTTCAGGCTCCGAATGGCAAACTACTGACTGACACGGTTGAATATATTTTAGCAGATAAGGCAGGGAAATGGCGGGGAAGCGGTATTGGTGATTTGTTTGATAACCAGTTTTTATATCGAAAAAATGTCCGGTTCGAGCATCCCGGCGTTTATCATTTCAGCGTTCAGCAGGGCATGCGGGCTAAAAATCTGAAAGGAATCCACGATATCGGTCTCCGGGTTGAAAAACAAAACGACAATTAAAAGTGGGAAAAAATAAGCTGGCCAAGTTTGCCGAAATGGCAACTTTTGATCACGTTATTCAAGCTCCATACAATAAGGAAAACCACCAGGATCACGCATTGAAAGGACAGTGGAGCAAATTTTTTTTTAAATCGGGTAATCCAATTATACTTGAATTGGGCTGTGGAAAAGGCGAATATTCCGTTTCATTGGCCGAAGTCTTTCCGGAGAAAAATTTCATTGGTGTGGACATCAAAGGTGCCCGCATGTGGAAGGGAGCAAAATTGGCTTTTTTGAAGGGATTGAAGAATGTTGGCTTCATACGCACCAACATAGAAATCATTGACTCTTTTTTTGGACCAGGTGAGGTGGACGAAATATGGTTGACATTTCCTGACCCACAGATGAAGAAAAATACCAAACGCCTGACAGCAACCAATTTCATGACGAAATACTGCAAATTTTTAAAACCCAATGGCATCATTCATTTAAAAACCGACAGTAATTTTCAGTACCAATACACGCTGGCAATGGTTAAGGAAAATGGCTTTGGAATCTTAGCTCAGACGGAGGATTTGTACAATTCCCAACTGTTGGATGATGTGCTTTCTATTCAAACATTTTACGAGAAGCAGTGGCGTGAAAGAGGATTGAAAATCAAGTATTTGTCTTTTGCGATTAATCATGATAAACCATTACAGGAACCTGATGTTGAAATAAAAAAAGATCCGTACCGGAGTTTTGGGCGATCTGCACGAGAGTAAGATGGATAATTTCTTTGAAAAGGTTTATGAAGTGGCACTGCTGATCCCTGTTGGACGTGTGACCAGCTATGGCGCCATTGCCCGCTACCTGGGGGCTGCCCGTTCGGCACGGATGGTGGGATGGGCCATGAATAATTGTCATACACTAGATGCCAACATACCGGCGCATC
>DATFMO010000392.1:0-2352 GCA_035266925.1 Sunxiuqinia sp.
TCGCTTTAACACCTGGTTGTCGTTTTTTTCCTGTTCTTCCCCAACAAACACACTTCCGAATTTCAATTGCCCACCGAAAGGAAGATGAAATCAGGGAAGGAATCCGACGTATTGGGAGCGCTTTTGAAAATTTGAAAAGCCATGATATTAATTGATAAAGAAAATTACGACCTACTACTACCTTCTTTATTGAAGGTTGAGATCAATCATTTGTTTGCGAGAACGGTGCTGGAGCAAAAAATGGATGGTGAAGTTTATATGGATGATCCCATTTGTCCTTCGACATTTCTCGTTAAGCATGCTTATGGAATGTCTCTACTTTGGGGCAATACAGAAAATGAGTTGTTCAATTCGAAACTCAAAAGTTATCTTTTAAATGAGAATGGCAAACGGCAGGGAACGGAGTGGCTTCAGGTTTTTCCAGACATCTGGAATGAGAAACTGGTTGAATTACTTGGTTCAAAACTGGTTTTAGATCCAATTGATAATCTGGCGTTGTTAGGTGCTGATAAAAAACTGGTTGCCAAAGACACTCGTGTAAATTTTCGGTTCAACTCAAAGAAGTATGCTTCCTGTAAATTGAATTTGGATTCAAAATTTGATTTGGTAAAGCTAAGAAATGGATTATTTGAGAAAACGAAAGGATCGGTAGTTCCAGCCAGGTTTTGGAGAAATGAGGCTGAATTTGTTGATCTGGGAGTTGGATTCAGTGTGGTGGCAAATGGTGAACCGATTTCTACAGCATTTTCGGCTTTCATTCATGATCAGATGTTGGAATTGGGGATCGAAACGCTTCCCGGTTTTCAGGCGACGGGACTGGCATCAGTTGCTTGTTCAGCCTTGATTGATTATTGTCTGGAAAATAATCTAGAACCGGTTTGGGCGTGCCGTTTGGATAATGTTGGTTCGTTCAAGTTGGCGCAAAAGCTTGGTTTTGAGGTGGAGCGCATGATCCCTTATTATCAACTTCCAAATTAGAAATAAAATGAAAAACTTTATGGTGTCAACCGAGAAATCACTGCTCGACATCCCGACGATTCACCAATACCTCAGCGAACGATCCTATTGGGCAAAGGGGCGGAGTATGGATACTGTACAAAAATCGATTGAAAACTCCCTGTGTTTTGGCATCTTCGATGAAAATGGCAAACAGTTAGCCTTTGCCCGTGTGGTGACTGACTATGCCATATTTGGCTGGCTAATGGATGTTTTTGTTTTGGAAGAATACCGTGGCAGAGGATTTGGAAAACAATTGATGGAAGCCATCGTCAATAATCCTGATTTGAAAAACCTACGGCGGATGGGGTTGGGGACTGATGATGCCCATGGGTTGTATCGACAATATGGATTTACTGAATTATCCAAGCCTGGAAATATGATGGAGTTGTTGCGGAAATGAAATAAGCTTATTCTGCCTTTTCAACACGCACCTCGGTTCCGTCGGGAACACTTCTGAGCGCTTCGATATCTACATTCATCAACCGCCCAAAAACATTAACGGCACTGGCAGCAACGGGCGTAGTGTCTGAACTCATGGGCGTTGGGCCGAAAAAAATACAAAATGCCGGCATGGGAGGCCAATAGGCCAGATTACCAACCGCTACTTCAGGCTGGGCTCCGGGTTCAAGCCCCGAATCTGCAGGCGCCGGGAAGTAAATTTCGTCTCCCCAGGTGTTGACGGTTGCCTGAAAGGGAAGTGCATTGTAGATTGCCCGGCCAGTGGGACTATCAAAGATTTCAGCTTCAACGGAATAGTTGTTTTGAAAATGGATATTGATTTTCATTGAGTCGTATTTTAGTTGGTTTTAAATAGAAACGGTTTCTACCAAAAATAAAGTTAAAATGCGTCAGATGAAAATCTGCAACTAAATTCTGGACAGAAAAAATACCTCCAAGGGAAACGGCTGCAAAAAATAATTACTCGATTTAAAGCAAATTCTGTTAATTTTAGGCATTGCCCAATATGATGAAATGAACACGATCTCTAAGCGAATCATTCTGCAAGCCACGCCCGTAGATATGGCAACTTTTGCCTACCTGTTTTTGACCGGGATGATCATTTTGTTTGGCTATGGGAGAGTAGAACAGGCCGGATGGCACCTGCTTGCCCGTATGCTTGTTTTTGCGGTTGTTTTTTTGTTGATTGCCGTTTCAAGTGCCGAAAAGCGATGGCTGAAATTTATTCGTGCTTTCTATCCCCTGTTACTTTTCAGCTTTTTTTATACAGAAAGTGATGCTTTGAATAATCTGCTATTTCGGAATTTTGATCCGATGGTTGCCCATTGGGAGGAACAGTTATTTGGAGAACAACCCAGCCTCCTGTTTTCGGTAAACTTTCCACAGGTTTGGCTG
>DATFMO010000393.1:0-2132 GCA_035266925.1 Sunxiuqinia sp.
TCAACGCTTTGATGACTGATCCCTGGATGTCCCAGCCACTGGCAGCGAGCTCTTGCCGGTACTTGGCAAGGAAGTGAATCGTATTGTCGACTGAGATACCAAAGGCAATACTAAAAACCAAGATCGTCGACGCCTTGATGGGAATTCCCGTGAAACCCATGATGGCCGCCGTAAAAATCAGCGGGATGATGTTTGGAATGAGCGAGGTGATAACCATTCGCCAGGAATAGAACATCAGGGCCATAAAGGTTGAAATCAGGATAATTGCCAATCCCAAACTGCTAAACAGGTTTTTTACCAGGTATTGCGTTCCTTTAAAGAAGGTGACGCTGGAACCGGTCACTGTCACATTGTAGTGGCTGGGCGGAAAAATGGAATCCACTTCCTGTTTGAAATCTTTATAAAGTTCTTCCATCCGTTTGGTACCAACATCATGCATACGAATGCTGATTCGCGTGATTTGTTTGGTACTGTCCATGAACGAATGAAGTGCACTGACACCGGATGACTCATCTTGTTGGCTTTTTGCAGCATAAGCCAGAATGAAATTCTTTTCCTGGTTGTTGGGCAGGCTGTAATATTTTTCTTTTCCGTTGTAAAACGCTTGTTTGGCAAACTTCAGAATGTTCAACAATGAGATTGAAGAGGACAACTCCGGGTAATGTTGCAGGCGTTTTTCCAGCTTTTCAATCCGACGGAAAACGTTGAGGTTCATCACGCCATTGGGGCGTTTGGTGTCAATAATAATTTCCAATGGCATGAGGCCATCAATCTGGTTCTCGAAGAATTTCAGGTCTTTATAAATCACATCACTTTTCGGAATGTCATCCACCATGTAGCCGGATTGTTTCACCAGTGAAATGCCGTAAAATCCGATGAAAACCACGATAACTGTTGATATATAAACAGCTTTTCGGTGGTGCATTGAAATATTGATGAGGCGGTCAATAATTTTTTTGAAAAGCTTGCTTTCCAGGTGCTGAATATGTCGTTGTTGTGGTGGTTTGGCAAAGCTGAACAAGATGGGGATCAGCAGTAACGACAGCATGAAAAGCGTCAAAATGTTGAGGGCCGCAATGACGCCAAATTCTTTTAGAATCTCACTGTTTGTAATGACAAACGTGACAAACCCAGAGGCGGTTGTTAAGTTCGTGAGGAAAGTAGCGTTACCGATTTTGATGATCACACGTTGCAAAGCCTTGATGTTGTTACCATGACTTCGAAACTCCTGATGGTACTTATTCAGCATGTAAATGCTGTTCGGAATTCCGATCACAATGAGCAGCGATGGGATCATCCCAGTGAGCAAGGTGATTTTGTAGCCAAATAACGAGAGCGTACCTAGCGCCCAGATGACGCCGGTGACTACAATGAGAACTGGGAAAAGGACCGCCTTAAACGATCGGAAAAAGATGAAAAGTGTGATGATGCATAGCAACAAAGCCAGCAAGCTGAATAGGTAAATCTCATGCTTAATTCGAATGGAATTGACCACCCGAATGTAGGGCAGGCCAGAGTAGTGCAGCGTTAAGCCGGTTTCTTCGGAAAACGATTCGCTGGTTTTTTGAATGGATTTGATCAGTGCCTCCCGCTGTTTCGATTTCATCTTGTCTTTGTTGACCGTGATGGCCAACATGTAAACATTGGTCTTTGGGTTATACAACAATCCGCGGTAAAAGGGCAGCGTTCGAAAAATCGTAGCCAGGCTGTCGAGTTGGGCCTGTGATTTTAATTGTTCCGGGAAAATATTTTTGATTTGGAAAATGTGCTTTTCCGTGTTTTTCTTGAGGTTGTAGGCATTTGAAACGGAAAGCAAATTTTCTACTCCGTCGATCTGGCGCAGGCTGTCAACCAGTGCTTGCCATTTTGTAAAATGATCGAGTTTGAAAAAATCAGAATCTTCAATTCCAATGGCAATTAAATTACCTTCTTCACCAAAAAGTTGTTTGAAACGCTGATAGTCGATGTAGGCACTGTCTTTTTTGGGTAGAAGTTGTGACGGCTCATAGGACATCTCCACTTTTGAAGCTTCATAAGCCATAAAAATGGTCACAGCTGCCAACAGGAAAAGCAACAGTCTTCTATTTCTAAGGATAATCCCGGAGAGCCAAACCCACATAGGCTCGAACGGG
>DATFMO010000394.1:0-6602 GCA_035266925.1 Sunxiuqinia sp.
CAGGTTCGTGGAACCGCAGCAAGTTGCACACATGCATTTTTCGATTGGACCACGAATTCACATCATCTTTATTGTCGTTGTAACGAATGTTATAAGTTATGATTCGAACCGTCTGTGCGGACGATGACGACCACGAAACAATTAGCAGCAGGATGACCAGGTTTTTTAGGTTCATTGGTTGGTGGTTAGTTGTCGCAATAGTTGTACTTCGGATAGTCGCAATTGTGTTTGCCTGGAATGATCGTGTGAATTTGCTCCAGGGAATGTTTTAGCACAAAATCGTGGCAAAAGGTCATGATCTGATCAAAGTATTCGGTCATGGGGGTTCCTGCTACGCTGTGGTTGCCACCACAAATGGTGTACAGCCAAAATGGTTTTCCCAGTGCTTCCAATTTGTCGGCAATGGTTTTTGAACCATGCATGATCAGGTAACCCGGATTTCCTTCTGAACAGTAGTGATGCGGCGCAGTGCCATAGGGAACGAGATTGTCACATGTACCATGAAACAACATGGACGGAATGGCCGATTCATTGTAGATTTTAGAAGTGTCAGCAATGGCACCAGCCATGGAAACGACACCGGCATATTGCACCGGACCGGAATCCAGGCCGTAGCAGTATGGTGGTTGGTAGGCAGCTGCCAAAACGGTTTCTGCGCCGGCAGAACTTCCGGATATGATGATTTCCTGCGGGTCGATTCCAAAGCTTTCGCGATGTTGAATCAGAAAGAAGGTTGCATCCTGGAGATCTTCAACAGCAGCATCAATAGTCGCCAGTTTGGTTTGTGCCGGACAGTCGCACCCAAATAGTGTTTTTGTTCCTTTGCGCAACAGTCGGTAGCTGATGGATGCCACAACATAGCCACGGCGGGCAATTTTGTTGCAGAAGGTAACAATTTCGGGGCTGTTCCGTGTGCCAGCGTAAAATCCACCACCGTGGACATAGATAATCACCGGACGTTTGGTTTCGCTGTCTAAAGCAGGTGTGTACAGATCGAGGTCCAATTGTTGACCATCTTTCTGAATGTAAGTGTATGTGCCAACAGTGACAGAGTCGGTAATTTCATCGATGTAGCGCTCTTGTGCAAATAGCGAGCTAACAAATAGCAGGGCGGCAAGACTGAAAATGAGCTTTTTCATATTGAATGAATGATGTTGTTTATCCTGTTTTTTTACTGGAATCTTCGCTAAATTAGGTAAAAAATAAAACCATGACAATAATTACTTCCCGAACAAGAACTAATGGGACCATCCATATTGATTATCAAAAATGTACCAGTTGCGGGCTGTGTGCTAAAATCTGTAAAGATGGTTCGTTGAAGATGGAAAATGGAAACCTGGGAATCTCTGATTCCCCTGCATTTGGTTGCTTTGGCTGCGGCCAATGCATGGCTGTCTGCCCGGAGGATGCCATCCGGGTTGAAGGGCGTGAACTGTCGATCGACGATTTGATTGATCTGCCCAAGTCAGAAGAAAAAAGTACCTACAAACAACTCTACAGTTTGATGCTTGGCAGACGGAGTATCCGTGATTTCAAAAAGCAGGAAATTGATAAAGAAGTTGTTGATCAGTTGATTGAAGCGGCACTGACTGCACCGGTAGGTTTGCCGCCGTCTGATGTTCATTTGTTGGTGTTGGAAGGGCGAAAAAAAGTTTGTGAATTCGCTTTTGAAGCGATCGACCAGATAGGTAAAGCGGCGTGGATGTTTATGCCGCCCGGCTTGTGGTTGTGGCGCTTGCTGGCAGGCAAGGAAGCCCACGAATTAATGAAAGGTTTTGGCTGGCCGTTAATAAACAAATTGACCAGCCATAAAGAGGCAAACGAAGATTATTTGCTCTACGATGCTCCCTTGGCCATGTATTTCATGTCATCGCCATACTCTGATCCCAATGATCCGGTGATTCCCGCTACCTATGCGATGTTGGCTGCCGAAAGTTTGGGGCTGGGATCGTGCATGATTGGCAGTATTCACCCATTTCTTCGTTATGGAGCTAAAAGATTTAAAATGAAATGGGGCATTCCCCAAAAATCCACGAATGGAATTGTGGTTGTTTTTGGCTATCCCAAATACAAGTATCAGCATGCCTTAAAACGGACGTTTGCGCAAGTAAATATTTATGAGAATTGAGCAGGAAAATGAAGGAGCACTAGTTTAAACGAATCCGGCCATGATCCATTGCTTGGCGTCATCAATTTGATTGTTTGTAAAGTATTTTATTTCTCCAGAAACAAATGGACTTGCCAGGTTTGCCCAAAGTTTTTCCCATTTGGTTTTGCCAACCACTGCAATTTTCTCCATGTGATTGAAGTGCTTGATGTAGGTTTTTAAATCCTCTTTGAGTGCCGCGGGCTCAATGCCTTCTATACTTTCAATTTCAATATAAAATCGAATTTTGCCGTATTCTTTAACGCGCCCATCAATAAGTGGTGTGATAGACTGGTAATCTTCTCCTTTGACTTTGCCATCGATTTGAATAGCAAGGACATTTGCTTTCGTTAAATTCAAT
Source organism: Sunxiuqinia sp. (assembly GCA_035266925.1). GTDB lineage: Bacteria > Bacteroidota > Bacteroidia > Bacteroidales > Prolixibacteraceae > Sunxiuqinia. The sequence goes on from DATFMO010000394.1 coordinate 2,508, forward strand.
AACTTAAACATGTTGTTTCCTTTCTGTTTTTTTTGATTTTTAATGGTTATTGACTCTAAAAAACATGAAGCAGAACACGTTCAGCCATAAGTTACAGCTAAAACGTATTCGGCTGGTTTTAAATGAATGGTTATCCGCATTTTTACCTAGTTCGCAAATTCCTGCCAGGCGTCAGACTGGGATTCTCCCTGTTAGCTCCGACCCTTAAAGCGAGCAGGGAAAATCAATTCGCTCCCTTTAAGAATGGGTCTAACGAATTGATTTTCAATACTTAATTCAGCATTTAGGTATGCATGCGGGTACTCATTTAAAATGAATATGAGTTTCTAAGCTTGCTGTTTATTTTTGAACACCACGATCGCTTCAGGGCTCAACACCCGGAACGTGAAAGAGGCTGTGAGAAACAGCTTTACTTTATGGGTGTCGTGGCTGTCGTAGCCCAGGGTGATGTCTTGTCCCTGGATCAACTCATAGTCACCACCCCGCTCAGAAACCAAAAATGAATCCTGGTTGGAGTGGTTGAGGATCAGCTTTCCACCAATGATTTCCTGGAGCTGCATTTGAATCGGATATCCCTCGGACAGATTTACCAGTTCAAGCCATTCGGATGCGTTGATCACCAATGTATAGGGTCCCTCCACAGCGTTTTTTTCCAGGTTGATCACCTGCCGTCCAACTTCTTTTAAAAACTCATTGGTGCTTTTCGGAATCTCGACTTTGGCATTGCCTGTTGATTCGGCCAATCCTTTGATATTGACTGGTTCAAATCCCTCATAAATCACCTTTTCTTCAAAAAAAGCGACCTCTTTCACGGCTTTTTCCAGCGGCGAAAGATCAATATCTTTGGCGCCCCTTTCAATGTTATCCAACTCCCAAAGATCGAGTTCAAACGGTTTCCGGATTTCTACAAATGGCAGCACCTCACGGATTCCGTAATTTATTCCTGTTTCCGGCTGGTTCTCTGGCGTGATCAAACGTCCGGTAGAAACACCTCCCTGTTCAAGCCCGTTTGGTCCGTCGATGTCGACAAACTTACGAGCCGTGAGATACGTTTCCAAAATTTGTTTGGTCCGGTCGGTGATTTCCTCCCAGGCCTTATCGGTTATTGGTGCAATTGATTTTTTCAAAATATTCATAACAGTCATTTTTCTATTTGTCATCTTCAATTTTTACAATGTCTTTTTCAGTGAAAAGGTATTGTTTCATTTTCGCGTCCCAGCCTTTCATGTTTCGGCGAAGCCATTCGAGCATCATACAGGCGTGCTCCATTTCTTCTTGCTGGTTGTGACGCAGGATTTTTTTCAGTTGTTGATTGGATGAAACGGACAGCCGTTGTTCGTACCAATCAATGGCTTCAATTTCTTCTTTCAAAGAAGTGAGTGCACGCGTAAATTCCCGCGTTTCTTCTGATAACTCTTCAGGTGGTTCGTGATAATTTTGCATAGTCTGTAATTTTTAAATGGTTGAGAGCCTGGCGGAGATGCTCCATCCAGACTCTTTTTTATTTATGGTTTATATTTTACAATCAAATTGTTATTGACGTCTTTAGCTCCTCCTTCAATTGCATTAATTTGCGCCATCAGTTTTTCTCGTTTGGTTTCATTTGTACCTTTCAAGGTGGCGACAACGTTCGAAACCGATACGTTTACTTCGTCTTTATTCACATAGGGAGACCACCAAAGCTGACTTTCAATTTGATTTTTGATCTCTTTGTCTGTTTGATAATGGTCGTTCGATTTGATCTGTGCAGGCGGGAAAAAGGAATTCCATCCGTAGTAGCGGGTGAAATACTGGTCGTTTTCATTGTTGACCTTTAGGTTATTTTCAACATCCATAACACTTATTGTTTTTGAGGTGGCATTCTCGGCCTGCATTTTTTCAAATTTTGTCCACCTTAACTCGTATCTTAATGTCTTCATAGCTTGGTGTTTGGGTTACTTCTTTTTTACAAACGTGTGCGCCGGATGCCCATAAAATAGTTCAGCAGCTTCCATAATGGTTTCGCTCAACGTCGGGTGGGGATGAATGGTCAGTGCCAGATCTTCAGCGGTGGCTGCCATCTCAATGGCCAGAGCTAATTCGGGTATTATATCGCCGGCGTTTTTACCCACAATTCCTGCTCCCAGAATACGCTCATTCTTTGGATTGACCAACAGCTTGGTGAACCCGTTTTCGGCATTCATGGCTACAGCACGACCTGATGCTGGCCACGGAAACTTGGCAACTTTGAAATCGATCCCTTTGTCTTTTGCTTCCTGTTCGCTGAGGCCACACGTGGCGATCTCTGGTTCGGTGTAGATCACTGCGGGTACCACTTTGGCGTCGTTAATCGACTTTTTACCGGCAATAACTTCAACTGCGATTTTTCCTTCGTAGCTGGCTTTATGCGCCAGCAAAGGCGGTCCGGCAATATCACCAATGGCAAAAATGTGTTTAGCAGACGTTTGCTGTTGGTCATTGACCTTGATAAATCCTTTTTTATCCAGCTCTACGCCGGCATTTTTTGTTCCCAAATTTTCCGTATCAGGACGTTGCCCAACGGCGATCAAAACCTTGTTGTATTGTTTTTTGAATGTTTTCCCATCTTTCCCTTCAAAGGTGACCTGTTTCGATTTTCCGTGTTTTTCAATCTTGGTGACTTTGGTTTCCAGAAAAATATCTGTAAACATGTCTTCCGATGATTTTTTGTAGGTTGAAATCAAGTCCTTATCCATGCCCGGCATGAAATCTCCGGTTAATTCGGCAATCGAGACTTTTGCTCCCAACGCATGATAGATGGTAGCCATTTCCAGACCGATGTATCCACCACCCACCACCAGCAGTTTTTCAGGAACTTCTTTGAGCTCCAATGATTCGGCAGAATTCATGATTCCCGGCTGGTCGAACTCCATTCCCTGAATCTCGATGGGTTGCACACCAGTTGCAATGATGGCTTTTTCAAACTTGATTTGTTCGGTTTTTTCATTGGTGTGTTTCAACTTCAGTGTTTCAGAATCCACGAATCGAGCATAGGCTTTCACGTAGTTGATCTTGTGGGCTTTCACCAGTTGACCTAGTCCGCCGGTAAGCTTTTTTACCACCTTGTTTTTCCAGTTGGCTACTTTTTTAATATCGATTTTTGGGGAGTCAAAATGGAGTCCCATCTCGTCAGCTTCTTCAGCATCGGTTTTAATTTTCGATAAATGCAGTAGTGCCTTGGTTGGAATACATCCGCGATACAGGCACACCCCGCCCGGGTTGATCTCGGGATCGATCAGTGTGACCTGCAAGCCGAGATCAGCAGCCATGAAAGCTGCCCGGTAGCCTCCGGGGCCTGCTCCAATAATGACCAGTTGATGTTTTTTATTGTCATTCATCGTTTGCGTTTTTATTGTAGTATAGCGTATGGATTTTCAATCACGTCGCTGATCCAGCGTAAAAAGCGGGCTCCATCTGCTCCATCAATCACACGGTGGTCATACGAGAGAGACAGTGGAATCACCAGCCGTTTTTTAAATTTATCATCGACCAGCACTTGCTGGTATTTGCTGCGCGACACTCCCAAAATGGCCACTTGCGGAGCATACACAATCGGAGTAAAGCCGGTTCCGCCAATACCGCCCAGGTTTGAAATGGTGAAGCTGCCGCCCTGCATTTCATCAGACGAGATATTTTTATCACGTGCCCGTTTGGCTAAATCTTTCAGTTCGACAGACAGTTCAACCAGCGATTTCGAATTGACATCGCGAACGACGGGGACCAGCAGCCCTTGTGGTGTGTCAACAGCCACACCGATGTGGTAGTAATGTTTATAAATGATCTGTTCGTTTTCTTCGTCCAGGCTGGCGTTAAAACGTGGAAACCGTTGCATAGCCAGTCCTGCAATTTTTAATAGCAATGCCGTTACCGTCAGTTTACCACCTTGCTTGGCAACACTTTCCTGGTTTTGTTTCCGGAACTTTTCCAGCCTGGTAATGTCGGCTTCATCAAATTGGGTGACATGGGGAACGATCTGCCATGCCTCCTGTACTTTTTTTGCCGTCACTTTCCGGATGGTGCTCATCGGTTCCATTGAAACCAGACCCCACTTGGAGAAGTCGGTTGTCTTCTCCTGTT
>DATFMO010000395.1:0-3566 GCA_035266925.1 Sunxiuqinia sp.
CCCTGGCAGCCACGCTGAGTTCCAATTACGGAATTTACGGTCCTGCCTTTGAATTGATGGAAAACACGCCCACCGAGCCGGGACGGGAAGAGTACTTTAATTCTGAAAAATATGAACTGAAAAACTGGGATTTTGAAGACCCGAAGAACCTGTGGAAAGTCATCAAACGTTTGAATCGAATCCGGAAGGAAAACCCGGCACTTCAAAATACGCATTCCCTGAAGTTTCATGAAATTGAAAATGAGGCATTGGTTTGCTTTAGTAAAACAACCGATGATCTGAGCAATATCATTTTGGTTGTTATCAGTCTTGATCCGTACCATACGCACTCGGGTTGGGCTAATTTTCCACTGGCAGATTTCGACATGCAACCACATGTGCCATACCAGGTGCACGATTTAATGAGTGGAGCTTATTTCTTGTGGAACGGCGAACACAATTATGTGGAAATTGATCCGGGAATCATGCCGGTACATATTTTTAAGGTTCGCCGGAAAGTGCGTACAGAAAGAGATTTTGACTACTTCATGTAAAAAAAATGATTATGAATACAATGGATAAAAAAGATACTAAAAGCTGGTATAAAGATGCAGTGATTTATCAATGCCATGTTCGTTCGTTTAACGATAGCAACGGAGATGGAATTGGTGATTTTAAAGGCTTGATTGAAAAACTTGATTACCTCGAATCACTTGGGGTGAATGCCGTTTGGTTGCTGCCGTTTTACAAATCACCTTTAAAAGACGGAGGATACGATATATCAGATTTTACAAGCATTCATGAGGATTATGGAACCATGGCTGACGTAAAACGGTTTATCAGGGAAGCGCATAAGCGCGGATTGCGGGTGATTACTGAGTTGGTATTAAACCATACCTCTAATGAGCACAAGTGGTTTCAACGGGCACGAAATGCCAAGCCCGGAAGCGTTTACCGTGATTTTTACGTGTGGAACGATTCGACTGACAAATATAAGGATGCCCGCATTATATTTCAGGATTTTGAAATTTCAAACTGGAGTTGGGATCCGGTGGCCAACGCCTATTACTGGCACCGATTTTATTCACATCAACCTGATTTGAATTATGACAATCCAAGCGTTCACAAAGCGGTTTTAAAAGTGCTTGATTTTTGGTTTGGAATTGGCATCGACGGTTTACGGTTGGATGCTGTTCCGTACTTGTTTGAACGTGAAGGTACCAACTGTGAAAACCTGCCGGAAACACACCAGTTTTTGAAGCGGTTGCGAAAATACATTGACGACAACTTCGAAGATAAAATGCTTTTAGCGGAAGCCAATCAGTGGCCGGACGATGCGTCGGAATATTTCGGTGATGGTGACGAATGCCACATGAATTTTCACTTTCCGTTAATGCCGCGTCTGTATATGGCTATGCGCATGGAAGACCGTTTCCCATTAATCGATATCCTGGAGCAGACTCCTTCCATTCCGGATAATTGCCAGTGGGCGATTTTCTTGCGAAACCATGATGAGCTGACTCTTGAAATGGTGACCGACGAGGAACGTGACTACATGTACAAAGCATTTGCCCAAAATCCGAAACAACGCATCAACCTTGGGATTCGACGGCGTTTGGCTCCTTTGATGGACAACGACCGCAAAAATATTGAGATGATGAATATGCTGCTCTTCTCCATGCCGGGTACACCAATCATCTATTACGGCGATGAAATTGGCATGGGCGATAATTTTTATCTTGGTGACCGAGACGGCGTTCGCACTCCCATGCAATGGTCAGCTGATCGAAATGCCGGATTTTCCTCGGCTGAGCCTCAGCAAATGTTTCTACCGGTAATTTTTAACCACGATTACCACTACGAATCCATCAATGTTGAAAACAATGAGAAAAATCCCACCTCGCTACTTTGGTGGATGCGACGCGTCATTTCAAAACGAAAAGAATACAAGGCATTTAGTCGGGGTGACATAGAATTTATTGATACAAACAATCCTAAAATTTTAGCTTTTACAAGGAGCTACGAAGAACAAAAAGTATTGGTTGTCATTAATTTATCACGCTATTCGCAACAGGCTGAACTTGATCTTTCGGAATTTGCAGGTTCTGTGCCAACTGAAGTCTTCAGTAAAAATGAATTTAACGAGATTGGCAAAGAGCCTTATATTTTCCCACTTCAACATAAAAACTATTTCTGGTTTGAACTGAAGAAGCCACATGAAGATGAAGAATTTGGTGGACTTTCTCCCGAGACAGGGATTGAGCTTTCTTCCAAAGAATGGAACACAATGAATGATAACGTACAAAAAGTTCTTTCAAAACTATTGGTAGCCTACGTGAACCGGAGTCGCTGGTTCCGCGGGAAAGCTAAAAAAATCCGTGAAGTAGAGCTCACTGCAGTTTTGCCTTTTACCGGAGAAGAACTTAAGTCGTACCTGCTGATTCTTGAAATTCATTATTTGCAGGCCAAGGATGAACTCTATATTATTCCGCTGTCGGCTGTTACAGGAGAAGAACTGTTGGACATCAAATATAAAAATTCGGAGGCTGTGCTTGCGAATATCGAAATTGACGGGCACGACGCTATTTTGTACGATGGGTCGTTCGACAAAGAAGTTCGCGATAAAATCCTACAGGTGATTTTAAAACGAAGTAGAATCAAAAATAAAGAAGGAAACATTATCGGGTTGCCGGGCAAACTGATGAAGTCGAAAATCGCTAAGGAAGAATTGCCGCTTTCCTCTCGTGTTTTAGCAGCAGAGCAGTCAAATACATCAATTTTGTATGAAAACCTGTTTTTCTTCAAGTTATACAGAAGCCCGGAAGAAGGGAAGAATCCGGAGTTGGAAATCATTAAAGCCTTGTCGGAAAATACTTCGTTTGAAAACTTACCGGCTTATTCCGGGTCATTGGAGTTTCAGGAAGGAATGTCGGAAAATATGCCGCTTGGTATTTTGATGGAGTTCGTGCCCAATGAGGGAAATGCATGGGAATTTACCCAGTCGTCCATCGAGCGTTATTTCGATCAGATCGTGACTAACCGGGAACGCTTAATGGAACGTTATACGGATAAAGACCACGACATTATTGACCTGATTGGTGAAGAAAAGATGAAGGACTTGATGGGGCCATTTTTCTTGGAAATGATCCAATTATTGGGGCAGCGAACAGCGGAAATGCACGTGGCGCTTGCATCGGTTAAAAATAAAAAGGAGTTCGCTGAAGAACCCTTCTCGTTGATCTATCAAAAATCCTTGTATCAAAGCTTCCGCACACTAATCAAGCAAACGATCAACCAAATGAAATCGTCGAAACGGAAATTACCGGAAGCCCAACAGGAACTGGTGGAGGACATTCTTAAAAATGAAAACTTGCTGTTGTCGACCATCAAACGGACATTGGAACGGAAAAAAATACACACCTCGAAAATCCGTATTCATGGCGATTATCACCTGGGACAAGTTTTGTTTACCGGGAAAGACTTTGTCATTATCGACTTTGAAGGTGAACCGACCCGGTCGCTCACAGCCCGTAAACTGAAGTATTGTCCGTTTAAGGATGTGGCGGGCATGTTGCGTTCCTTCCATT
>DATFMO010000396.1:0-6894 GCA_035266925.1 Sunxiuqinia sp.
CCTGGGAATGATGGTTCGCCGTAGGGCCACGGTATGCCGTGGCCGGAATCCATACAAAAACCGTCATCCGAAATTATACCAATCAGATGGGAAGGTGATTCGGACACGCCGTAGCGTGTCCCTACAAAGCTTTCCCCGGGATTGTTGGTTCGCCGTAGGGCCACGGTATGCCGTGCCCGGAATCCAAACCCTAAATTCCATCCTGAATGTTATGAATCATCCGCTCAAAATTTAAACCTTTTCCAATTTTTGCATTCTAACACGCATTAACAAAATAATTTACTAACTCACCTAAATGTAGGAACAATGAAAAAACTTCTCGTCGTAATCGCAATGGCAGTGGTCACAATGGCCGCTTCTGCCCAACCCAATTTTTCCGGTAGCTGGAAATTAAACACCTCAAAAAGTAAGTTGAATGATCAATGGACCATGGCTCCCAAGTCGATCGACATCAACCAGTCGGACAACCAATTGGGGGTTGACAAGCACGTGAGCTTCCAGGACAATGACTTCACCATCAGCGACAAATTTACGCTGGATGGCAAGGAATGCATCAACAAAGGCTGGCGTGACACGGAGAAAAAATCGAAAGCCAACTGGTCGGATGACAAAAAATCGTTGACAATTGATTCAACGCTGCCGATGCGGGATGGCGGTGACATGACCATCAAGGAAACCTACCAGATGGACGATAAAACGCTGGTGCTGGTGAGCCACGTTTCATCGTCGTATGGCGAGGTTGAAGAACGCATGGTCTATGACAAGCAATAAATAGCGTAGCCAATGATAGATCAATTTGAACGTCATTGCGAGCGCAGCGAAGCAATCTGTTCGGTATTTCGAACGGATTGCTTCGTCGTACCTCCTCTCAATGACGTTTCTTCATTTATCCAGTCTAAGAATGGATAGAAAAGTCGTTGAAAAGAAACTGACAAAACATAGTTTTTAAGATGTGGGATTATCTATATTTGCTTCGATTAAAATCGACAGAAACTTCATCGACAACAAGCTATGAAACAATTGATCATCTCCGCGATTTTTATTGTGATCGCGACCCTTTCGGGCTATTCCCAGGATCGGATTATCACCTGGAACAATGACACAATCACTTGTACAATCTTAAGTACGGCTGGCCATTACATTCGTTTTCAAACTGAAGACAACGGCGTAATCAAAAAAGGCCGGATGAACCGGTCGTTGGCCAAAAAGGTCATTCTCTCGGAAGAAAGCCTGACGGCAGACAGTCCGAAATCAAGTCCCAACCGACTTCGGATCAGCCTCGAAAGTGGTAGTGGCCTGTTAATCGGCAGCGATGAAAACGGAAGGAATTCGCTGGTCCAAATGGGCTTGACACAAGCACAGGCGGACGACTACTACAATCAGGTTGAAGTTGGCTGGGAGGCCAAGGCTCGTGCGCACTATTTCATCACCGACGAGGCGGCGTTGGGCTTGACTTTTCGTCACTTCAACTCCAATGCCGAATCCTTCGTGACCCTCGATCCCCAGGATGGGAACAACCTCTATCATGGCCTGATGTCGGACGATATGTACGTGAATTTTGTTGGTGCTTCGTTCCTCTACCTCCATAAGCTGACGATGAATGGCAAGCTGCGTTTTTCAGCCACCATTGATGCCGGCCTCACCTTGTACCGTGATGAGACGACAGTACTGGAATCAAGCTTCCTGCTCACTGGGAAAGCCTATGGCTCTTCGGCAGATTTTGGACTGGAGTATTTTGTCCTGCGTCATGTGTCGCTGGGGCTGGATGCCAACCTCTTTTTGTCCACCATCCACAAGGTGACCTACAAAGATGCCAGCACAACAACCACCCAAAAGCTGGACAATGACAATCTGCAAGGGCTTTCCAGCCTGGATCTTTTACTCGGCTTAAAAATTTACTTATAAACGAAGTAACTATGAAAACCCATTTGCTGATTCTTGTATTAGCCATTTCGTTGCTCGGACTTTTTTCATGCAACAACGATTTTCTGAACCAGAATTCCCCGGCGCTGTACACCCTAGACACGCCATTGGAAATTTCATCTCAATATCCCACCAACTCCATTACACTGCATATTCCGAATGCCGACAATGAAAATTATTACATCCGCACGCAGCCCAAATGGTTGGATCTGTCGCCCCTGCAAGGCACATTCAAGGATGGCAAAATCAGCCTGCTGTACACGTTCCAGGATCCCGGATTTCAAATGGGGCAAGGGTATTATTCGGCCAACCTGACCGTTGTCGTTGAGCATGTTGGCTATTTTCAGCTTGAAGTGAGGTATGGAGATTTTGGAGATCCGACAAACCCAACAGACACGACAGGCACGACGCCGGGCGGTAATGAGCCGAACGTAGACGAAGGAACCTACCTGGATTTGCAGGGAACGGTGATTGATGCAGCCTACGACAAATCCAGCGACCAACTTGTAATTGCCACTGAAAGCCCCAATCAACTGGTGTTGGTCAATACAAGCGCCTGGACAAAATCGTCGATTCCGTTGGACTACACGCCGAAATGCATCGATTTGTCCAACGACGGGAAGATTTATGTGGGTTACACCATTGCCAGGCTTTCGGAATTTGATCTCGCCACACAGACGTCGTTGCAGGAGTTCGACCTCGATTTTGTGCCCTTTGATGTGGCGGCCGGAAACAACGGCTGGTTGTACCTGGCACCCGGCGGACAAAACCACCAGAGCCTGCACTGCCTCAACCTGTCTACCGGAGAAATGTTTATTCATAATGACGATGCCCAATACGAATTTTATGCGAACACCATCATCAAAAAGCTGAAAGGCAAACCGGTGCTGGCGGCCACACGAACGGAGTTATCGCCAAATGGGTTGCTCCTGTTCGATATCAGCAAAGGCATGCCCAACGATACCATTGACTATTGGCATGCAAGTTTTGAGCATCTGTGGCCGTTTAGCGGCGGCAAGTTGTTCCTGGGAGGGTTTAACGGTGAAGTTTATTTCATGCCGGACTATGAAGCGAGCACGGAGATCAAACTTCAACTGAACACTTACGGGCAACTAAGCTATGTCAGGCCGTACCCTATAGACATGGATGACTGCGACACCATCCATTCTCTATTTGTGGCTGAAGGTAATTCCTACTTCGACGATACCTATCAGCAAAAAGCCGGCTACATTGAGCAGTTTGATGCGACCAGCCTGGCACTGCAGCACACCTACCGACCATCACCCCGGGTGATCGATCAAAATGGCACTTCGGTAGAAGCCTACCAGCAGGTGCGGTTTGTGTTTACCAATAACGCCGGCACGAAGTTGTATGCGGTCCGGCGCATTGCTCCCGACTTCAATATTAACCAGTGGTCGGTGGAACAGATCGATATTCAATAGTAAGCCATTCAAAAAAGAAACTATTTACAATCAATTCGGAATGAAAATCAGCTTCTTCATCAAAGGTTGGAGAGCTGATTTTTTTTTGCGAAATCGGCGCAGATTTCAGCCTGTGCAGGAATGAAGAATAAGAGGCTTGCTCAAAGTGCTTTCTCCCCTTTTTAAAAGGGGAGACGTCGATTGTTTACGATTGACAGAGGGGTTTGTATGTTGGAGATGAAATAGCTGGCAGATTTCGGCATCTGCAGGAATGGCATCGGTCTGTTGCAGGGAACTTATAGGGTCACAATACGTCGTGACCGGGAACTATTCCCCAGCTTGAAGCGCAATCCCTTAATGTGTTTAACTGTTTGCCACGTTTTCCTGTGCGGTGCTTGCATTGTTTTCCCATTTCAATTAGTTTGGTGGATGCACCTTTTCCCCATCACCATTGCTAACCCCGGGTTGACACCCGCGGCTATTGTTGTTAAACCCCTCCGGGGTTTCGATTTTAAAATTTTCCAGTTTTTCAATCGGAGGCATGCCAATAGATTCGGACAGATCACTTCGCTACGCTCGTGATGACGTGCAATAAAAGGACTGGAAGCTGGCTCGAAGCATTCTCTACCTTTTTCAAAGGGGAGACGTCGATTGTTTACAATCGGCAGTGGGGTTTGTAATTTGGAATTAAAATAGCTGGCAGATCCCTGCCTGCGCAGGGATGAGATGCGCCCGAAGCTGGCTCAACTAAAAACCTGACAGCGTATAAAAAAACCAGCCAGCTAATCAATCATTTTGCCATTCACCTCAACATTTTTCAGAATCAGACCATCGAACATGTCTTTTTTCAGCTCTCCGTGTTTGGCCTTGATTTTGACATTCTCAAAGGTGAAGTTTTTCAGCAAATCGTATTTGGTCACGTTGATATCTGCAAAAATATCACAGGTCAAGTCGATGTTGCGCAATGTGACATGATTGGCTTGCGAAAGTGGCGGTTCCTTCTCCCCTTTCAAGTCAAAAAACTGGGTCCATGGCTTGGCGTAGATCAGGCGATCAGCCTTCCCGGTGATATTCTCCACCGTGATGTATTCGTACAATTGTGGGGTGTCCGGGCGGTTTTTCAGCCATAGTACGCGTGATGGTCCGTCTACGGTGCAGTTGCGAACAAGGATATTACGATCGTGCAACGACTCACTTCCGCAGGTTACTGCCGAATGACAAAAGCCAAAGGTGCAGTTTTGAATGATGATGTTTTTGTTGGGCCCGTTGTTCGGATCATTGTTAGCCTGTGGTCCTTTTCCGCCTTTCATGGCCACGGCATCGTCGTTCACCTCCATGTAACAACCGTTGACCAGCACGTTGGAGCAGGCATCAATATCAATGGCATCAGTACTTGGCGCTTTTACCGGTTTCACAGGCGAAAAGATGTGCAGATCAAGCGCTTTAACATGGTTGCACTTGTAAAGGTGAGTGGTCCAAAAACCGGAGTTGTGCAGGCGTACGTCCTGCAATTGTACGTTGTCACTATGCTGGACAAAAACCAGTCGTGGACGCGACACTTCCAGGTTGGTGCACTTTGGATTTTCAGCCCGTCTTCTCCAAAACGCTTTCCAATATTTCAGACCATTTCCGTCAATGGTTCCATGTCCGGTAATGGTAAACCCATCCACATGATAGGCATTGACCACTGCCGGGAAATAATCCAGGTTGTGGCCTTCCATACGTGATGGCATTTTTGGGAAATTGATGATGGTATCCGATCCCAGCAGTACAGCGCCTTTGCGAACATGTAGGTGGGTATGCGGTTTAAAAAACAAGGCACCGGTCAGAAATTTTCCTTCAGGAATAATGACCACGCCACCACCACGCTTGGCCGCTTCATCTATGGTTTTTTGGATGGCTTCCGTGTTCAGTGTTTTACCATCGCCCACTGCCCCAAAATCAGTCACCACGAGTTGTGCTCCCAAGGTATCGGGATTTATTTTTAAAGTATCATTAAACCAAGCCGGGATTATAGTCCCGTCTGGAAATTGATCAGCTACTTTGTTCTGAGTTGGTTGATTATTGCAAGAAATCAGTTGGAGCATGACGATACATGCAGCAAGAAGTTGAATAGTACTTTTCATTTCAAATTAATGTGGAAAATTTAGTTCTTGGTTATTTCGTCGCTACCTGCAAAAATGGTCATTCCCATGGCGGATAACCTGTAATTTTGTACTCAATAGCGGTGACAAACTGTTTTTTTAGCTGGATAAAAGTACACCAATCAACTTTAAATTACTGAATGATTGACCGATAACTCAAAGCTGGTTGTTTTTCAGTCAATCACACGAAATTCCCTTTGAAGCCATTCAATCTTTCATTTCCAACATGTATTCAATACAGATTTTAAGGGAATTTTAAGGGTTGCCGAAACTAATTTAAGGATGCTAATGGTTAATTTGTTATGGAATTAAAACATACGCCTTGACAGCTGATCACACATTCGTCCACTAATCGTTCAATTCCCACTTCTGGATGACTATTGGTTGAATGTGCGGGTTGATCATTCCTACCTAATTGTTAACCAACACCAGTTTTTATTTATTACTTTTAGGTTTGGCCGGAACAATGACTGAATGAGAAATAATAAATGGGGAGACTTGCAGCGAAATGAAGTTGTCAGAAAGTGGGAAGCATTTTACAATGAAGTTGAAGATCACAAGTGGTTTCATATTATGACGAACTTAAAAGCGGCGTTTGATCACTGGGATTGCTGGATTACACAAAATAAAACCGATACAACTCAAGCATGAAGATTCTAATTATTGAAGACGAACCAGGTATCCTATCGTTCATCGAGGAAGGGTTAAAAGAAGAAGGATTTGCTGTAGATACGGCGGTGGATGGCAGCGAAGGACTTGATAAGGCACTTGAGAATCATCGCTCGTATGATTTGTTATTGATTGATTGGATGCTTCCCGGAGTGAGTGGAATTGAGATCAGCCGGCAGGTTCGCAAAGTGAACTCAGCAGTTCCCATCATCTTTTTAACGGCTCGTGACACGGTTCAGGACACGGTTTTTGCCTTGCAGATTGGCGCCAACGATTACATCAAAAAGCCCTTTTCATTTGACGAACTGCTGGCGCGTATCCGTGTTCAACTTCGAACTAAAACAGAAGAGAACACCCGGTTTTTTCATAATGATCTATTGATGGACCTGAACAAACACCAGGTTTTTCGCAATGATGAAGAAATTGCATTGACACACAAGGAATTCTCCCTGCTTGAATTTCTGCTTCGCAATAAAGGGAAAGTCTGCTCGCGAACCAGCATTATTGAACATGTTTGGGACATCCATTTTGATTATGACACTTCGGTGATCGATGTATACATCAATGCCTTGCGCAAAAAGCTGGATACAGCTGACGGCCCCAGCTTTGTCCGAACCATACGCGGGGTGGGCTATATTATTAGTACAGAATGAAGACACAAAGCTATAGCAAACGAATTGCCCTGAATTTCATGGCAGCCACGGCAGCACTTGTTGTGCTGATTTTTGCCTCCACCT
>DATFMO010000397.1:0-11089 GCA_035266925.1 Sunxiuqinia sp.
TAATTGCTAGCCACCACAAAATGGCCATCAGGTGACACGGCGACATGTGCCGGATGATAGCCTTCGGTTGCCATTTGGTTGATTCTTTCGAGTACTCCACGTGAATTAATTTGGTAAGCTGTGACCGAACCACTATCGATATTCGGAGAATGCTTGACCTCGGAAACAGCGTACAAATTTTTTCCATTTGGTGAAAGGGCGATGAACGAGGGATTCTCCTGGTTCGGAGTCACTGCCGCTTGAGTCAGGCTGCCGGTCTGCCCGTCAAAATGAAAACAGTAAATCCCCTGGCTATTGTTTTCAGAATAAGTTCCAACGTAAAGTAAAGTACTTTTTTTAAGGGGAGTCGAACAAGAAACAAGTCCGATGATGAGGACTATAAAAGCAGGAATTGTTAACTTCATGTGTTTAGCATTATAAAGTAAAACCATCGAAAGTGGCTGGTTGTTAACTATGGTAATTCATTATCTCAAACTTAAAACATATCATCATGAACACAAAGAAAAGCCTGATTATTATTCTGCTACTGGCTATTGCTGTCGCAGGATACAGCCAAAAGCTCGTTAAAATATGGGACAGTGGTCCTGTATTAAAAACACCTGAATCAACCCTGTACGACGCGAACCGTGGGGTAATTTACGTTTCCAATGTCAATGAAAAACCTTGGGAGAAAGATCACAACGGATACATTTCAGTTTTAAAACCTGATGGCACCATGAAAACCGCTGAATGGGTGGATGGAATGAGTGGTCCCAAAGGAATGGGGATTTTGGATGGGAAATTGTACGTTGCCGACATTGATGGATTGGTTGAGATCGATATTACCAAGGGCGCAATCGTAAAAAGATACCCGGCAGAGGGAGTAAGTTCGTTGAATGATGTGGATGTGGGTGATGATGGTGTCGTGTTTGTATCGGACAGCAATACCGGTAAAATTTTTGCGCTAAAAGACGGAAAATTTAGTTTGTGGCTTGATGGGAAAGAAATGGGCGGCATTAATGGTTTGTTCGTTGATGGCGATAAATTATATGTTGGTTCAAACAGCCTGTACGCTGTGGACCTGAAAACCAAAAAGATACTTGAATATCAACCCGATTGTGGCGGGATTGACGGGCTGGCAAAAGATAATGATGGCAATTTTGTCTTCTCCAACTGGCCCGGACGCATTTTCTATTTAAATGGCGGGCAGAAGACCAAAATGCTCGATACTGAAAAGCAAAAAATCAATTCGGCTGATATCAGCTTTGCCAAGCCACTAAACCTTTTGTTGGTTCCAACCTTTTTTGACAACCGGGTTATTGCATATCAAATTAAATAGCTGAGAAGTTCGAAATAATTAAAAGTGAAAAAGATTCGTATCGCAATTAGCTAATCGAATCTTTCTCGCTTTTAACTCATTAACCACGACAACTTCTCTCGCTTGTAAAATGGCTAATTTGGAAAGCTAAAAATGAATCCTTAAACTCGCTGACAATTAAAAACACACGAAAAGAAATTTAGCTATGCTTTCATCAATCCTTGAGTTTCTGGTCATGCTCAACCCATTTGCCCTTTTCCTTTATTTGGAACCTATCCGTAAAGATCTTTCACACAAAGATTTTATGATCGTCATCGCGAAAGCAACTGCGATTTCATTTGCTGTTTGCGCCCTGTTTTTCTTCAGTGGTGAATTTATTTTCAAGCGGGTTTTACAAATCAACTTTGAATCGTTCCGAATCTTTGGAGGCATTATCATCTTTTCCTACGCTTATTTTTATATTGTAAAAGGGCAGAAAGCCATGATCATGATCAAGGAGGATCTGGACGATCTGGCCTCCGAGATTGCACTGCCATTCATGGTTGGTGCAGGAGCCATATCTCTGAGCATCCTGCTTTCCCAAAAACATTCGCTGGCCATTGGTACAATTTCCTTAGTGATCATTTTTGCCATTGATTTTTGTGTCCTCTTCCTATTGAAAAAGTTCAGAGACTCACTGGAACATAAGAAGTTTAAAACAGCGTTTGATAAAAACATGGAAGTACTGCTACGTCTCAATGGCTTTTTCATTGGTGCTATCGGCATCAATATGGTAATGCTGGGCATTAAAAACATGTTTTTCTAATCATCTTCCATCCAATTCCCTGTACAAAAGCACACGCCATTTTTTATCAATTTGATAACCGTTGATCATTTTGATCAAAGTTGAGCATAGCTTCGCATTTGCCAACTCTCTGGAAACTTGCAAATTGTTGCAATTTCCTATAATTGGCATGAACGTTGACTTTTTGGGCACCAAGACAATGAGGAATGAAAATGTAAAAAAGATTAAATGCCATGAACCAAAGCAAAAATTAAGAGTTGTGTAAAACCGAATGTCGATCACAGACATTCCGACAAATGCTGAAAAATCAGCAGTAAAAATCACCCAAAAACCCGAAATCAACCAGTTCAAAAAACAAAGACAAAACGTAATGAAATTTAAAAATTCGATTTTATTTGCAATGGTTGCTCTAGCACTGACAATGGTGCAATGTAAGAAAGACAATGGACCTGCTCAACAAGGTCAAATAAACGTGAAAATGACAGATGCTCCTTCAGACGACGCGAACATCAAAGGAACATTTGTAACCGTAACCGACGTTAAAGTTGACGGCAAATCCGTCGAAGGATTCACCGCGCAAACCATCGAAGTTTCGGCCTACCAGCAAGGCAACACGAAGCTATTACTGAATAAAACTCTGGATGCCGGATCATACAATAAACTGTCGATGGTAATTGACTATAAAAACGACGCATCGGGTAACGAGCCCGGGTGCTATGTCATGACCGACGACAATAGTAAGCATGCGTTGGCTGGAGCAACAAGCAGTACCGCAGAAATTACTTTTAACCACCCGTTCCAGGTTACAGCCGATGGAAACACGGACATGGTGATCGATTTTGATCTCCGTAAATGTGTGGTTCGCAATGAAAATAGTAGCTCATCGAGCAAATATCAGTTTGTAACCAATGCTGAGATGACTAATGCGATACGCCTGGTCGCCGCCGACAATTGTGGTGAGGTTAACGGGAAAGTATCAGATTCAACTTCATCTAACGGAGAGCTGATTGTGTATGCATACAACAAAGGAAGCTACAACGAAAGCACCGAAACGCAAGGACAGGGAAGCAGCAATATATTGTTTGCCAATGCTGTTACCAGCGCAAAGGTAGCTAACGACGGGAGCTACAAACTGGCATTCTTGAATAAAGGACAGTATGAAATCCATGTTGCATCATACGACGAAGATAGCACAAGTGGAAAAATAACATTCAAGGGGATGGTGAACGCTTCAAGTTCGATCAGCGGATTGCTACTAAACAGCATCACCGTAGATGCCCAAAGCCAAATCAACCTCAACATCGATATTTTAGGCATCCTTTAAGAAACGCCGCTTATTTGATTGAAAGAGAAAAAGCTGCCTCATCATGAGGCAGCTTTTTTCGTTTCAATCGGTCTATTTGACACTAACAGCTAATATCGGATACCCGGCTGCTACCTTATTTCTTAATGATTGTTTTGGAAATGATCCGATCACCACATGAGGCTCGCAAGAAATAAATTCCGGGCGTGTATCCTGAAATGTCAAGATGAATTTGAGACGAACCAGCCAGCGTATTGTCGTAAATTTTTGCTCCATTCATATTCTCAATCGTCAAGTGTGTTTTCCCGCTCTTCTTCGGTAGCTTCACAGTAAGCAAACCAGTCGTTGGATTGGGATAGACAGCGGCCTCATCATTTCCACCATTAGCTCCAATTTCAGATACGCCAGAGACTCCATCAGTACTAAAAGACCAGGTATCACCCTTAACCGCATAGGAGTTATTTCCATTGTCAATGCGCCAAAAATAGTGCCCATTGCTGAGTTGCGACAACCCATAACTATTTCCCGTTAAATTTCCGGCAACTAAGTCTAAACTCGTTGAATCGGTGCCCGCATAAACATTGAACCAGCTTGAATTCGAATCACTGCCCCAGGAAAGATTGACACTTTGACCAGAAATAGTTGAATGGTTTACAGGCAGCAAATTGGTCACTTTTGAAATTTCAGGATCTCCGGTATACAGTCCTGTTACTTCAGCCTGCGAAACAGCATAATTAAAGATTTTCACTTCATCAATAGATCCCAGAAAAGCCGCATTTAAATCCCTGTCGTTTGCCAGGTAAAGTTTTTCAGAATTAGCGATGGAACCCGTTGCATCAGTTGTTGTGCCTACCAGATTCCCATTTCGGTAAAGTTTCAATTGTTTGTTTTTTGCATCGCGAACCGCAACCACATGCACCCACTGCCCATTACAAAATCCAGCGCTTGTCGTCCCGACAGTCGTTTTTGTAACATCATCATCCACCGCAAATCTAAAATTGTCGCCTTTTGATTCAATTCCAAACCATCTCCCATTTGTCCCCTGTGTTGCATCGTTCTTGAAACTTCCCTTATGAATCAGGTAGGCGTCGGCCGGTGGACTGGCAATCTTCATCCAAAATGAGATGGAGAATGAATTGGTATCGAATTTAATCTGGCTTGCATTGGGAGCTGAAACATTCGATGATGATGTTCCATTGCTTAAATTGAGACAATTGCCCACCTTTCCTGTATCGTACACCGGGTTTCCGTTTTGCATGTCAACAGTCCCGTTATTATTATACAACGAGCTGTCAGCAGAAATATCACCCGATGTTTCATCAAATGCATACCAGGCAACCAGGTTATCCGGAACTATCCTTCGGGTTGTAAACGACCAGATTTCACTTGAGAATGCACCGGTCGGAGTTACCGCATTAACACGCCAGAAATATTTTGCATTGCCGTCAAGTCCCCTCAAAGCATATGTCTCTGATGTCAACCCTGAAGCAACCTTCGAGAGGTTAGTTGAATCTGTTCCAAAATAAAAATCAAAAGATGTTGCGTCCGATGAAGCATTCCAACTGAAATTCACCTTTGTTGAATCCAGCCCGGAAGATCCATTTGCCGGCAAACTATTTTTTGGTTTATTGGCTTCGGTTTTGGCAGAAACAACCGTATAGTCAGAGCTGTCAGCCGCGCTGTAAACTTTAATTCGATAATTGTAATTCGTATTCGGGGTCAGGCGAGTATCTTCATAAGAATGAACCGTGGAATCCACATTGGCAATCTCTGTCCAATTGCTATTGTCCGGTGATTTTTCAATAATAAAACCTGAATAACTATTGGCCGCTTCCGTCCATGATAAATCGATTTCGGTGGATGATACAACCGTTGCTGACACCCTTGGCGTCCTGAAAATATTTGCGGTGTTCCCCAGGTAATTGATGTAATCTTCAATGTTTGTATACCCATTATTGTTGATATCTCCGTTGGGATCAGACGAGTTCGGATTCAGCCCGTTTGCCAATTCCCAGGCATCCGGCATCCCGTCATTGTCGGTGTCCAGCGCCTTAGTTCCATTAGCAACTATACCTGGGCCACCCACATCAGCGTCGGAATCAATAAATGCACCCGACAATCCCAATGAGCTGACTTGTTTAATTAAACGCTCATCGACCGTGTCCCGGACAATCGAGGCACCTGCGTCTGCAATAACAGTGGCAAAAGCATCTTTAGCTGACTGCACAATCCCCGGCACAGGAGAAGTAAGCTTCGGCGAACTCATGGGAGTGGCACCATCATATTCAGTAACCAACATGCCGTTAAGAACGCCGTCTTTGTTAATGTCTGCATAATTCCCGGTGCTGTATAAATGGTCGGTTGAAGTCCACTGCGAGAGGTAGTTGTTTCCACTGGCACTCGGTCCAGCCACAAAATAATTATTAATCACATCCTGGTAATGATCGGCAGCAGAGTGGCCACCAACAATCCCATTTCCATAATTATAAACCACATTGTTGATGTATTGAAGGTAGCATTTCATCTTTGGATTTCTACTTTTATTGTCAATCCACAGACAATGGCTCACCGTCCAATTCATTGTTCCATCGGTAATGGCACCAAAGCGTTGCGGATCGATGCCTTCGCCGATAATACAATACTGCATCGTAATATCTTTACTATCCTTAATATGGATGTTGTCCCAGCGCCCCCACGAAACGGAACAATGGTCATAGATAATATTGTTGGCATTGTCGCATGTCAGCGTGCATTTACCGCTCGACATGTTGATGCTGCCTCGCATTCGAATAAATCGAATAATACAGTTTGAACCGTTTACCACAATCCTGTTACCATAAATTGTGATTCCCCCGCCAGGAGCGGTTTGTCCGGCGATGGTAATATTCGATGCTACGTTGATTATTCCGTGATTGGGGATGACGCCACCGACATCAAAAACGACAATCCGGTTGGGCTGACTAACCGCATCTGCAAACGAGCCAGCCCCTGATTCGTTTAAATTCGTCACATGCACGACAGTCCCCCCACGCCCACCTGTAGCATAGGCGCCAAAACCCTCAGCTCCCGGAAATGCCAGTTGCTGGGCTAAAAGAGGTGAAACACTCAATACACAGAAAAATAGAGGGATAATAATAGCTTGAATTAATTGTTTTATAAACTTCATAGTTATCGAAAGCTTTGTTAGGTATTTAAAAGTTATGTTTTTGTTTGTTATCTCCTACGGGAGCATGCTTAATCTGATGGGACAGGGTTAAAAAATAAACACGCCATTTCACAACCGAAAGACGCTAAAATGTCATCAATAAGGTTTGATTTTAAAATGATGGGGTTATCTGTTTAACACTCGCACCTATTTTCGGGGAATAAATTTAAGCAAACAAAGGGGTATTCAAAACAAATAATTCAGAATATGATAGACAAAATGGATTGACGATCGAAATCAACCAAGCTATCTCCACCGCAATAACAAAATTTATTTTTGCAACTTCAAAATCAGACAAACTAGAACTTCTTCATTCACATTAACAGATATTACCACTAATTAATCAAGTGATATTTCCACGCAAAGCAAAGATTGCGTAGTATTGACAATTATTTGACTGACAGAAAACGTTAAAATGAACGAACAACGAAATATATCTAAACGATTCTTTTCAGCAAGACATTTACAATATTCCAACACAAAAAAGGGATCCGGTTTGTGGCCACTGGTATCCACATTCATTGTCCTCATCGCCTGGCTGCCCACCACATCACAGGCGTCAACCGGGCAATGGACCAGCAAAGTCACCGGAGGAACGATCAACTATACGTCGATAGATTCCAATTCACCTGTCAAGGACTACAATGGCAACTACCCCACGATTGTCTACCTTGAAAATCTGGCCTTTCAAAAAATCGGAGGGAACAGCAATGCGCAAGATGTAGCGTGGCTGCTTTCGCAAGGTTATCGTGTGATTGAACTCGACTATGCTAACAATCCGAACGCGGTAACTCCAACGATTAACAAAGACATTATTGCCATTAACGATTCCATTGCAGTGGGTTCATTTTGTGGCAAAACAAACTGCTCGCATTATCAATCTTATGTGTTGTTCGAGGGATACCGAATCGCACGCAATGTCCCTTATTTTAAGGATAATCCAACTGTTTACAATACACCTAAGGAATACGTCAGTGGCGACACACTCCGCATGGATATTATCCATCCGGCGAATGCATCACAGAAAGTACCTGTTGTTTTGTCCTTTTCGTACAGTAACAGTTATGCCACCTACAATTCAGACAAAAAGACGCTCACTGATGCCCACAAAGACCAACGATTGTTTCTCCCCTATACGCTGGCAGGTTTTAATGATTCTTTTTTGGAAGGCCTGCCGGCAAATGGTGTGGCCTGGGCAATAGCCGACCATCCCAAATACTGTCCATGGGGAAAGGGAAAGCCTGTGAATGGGAAAAACGATACCTACAAATCGTACGAAACAAATCCTGATGCCGCTCAAAAAGTGAAGTCAGCCATCCGCACCCTGCGCTCAATGAGTTCCGAACTAAACCTCTCCGGGAAGATTGGTATCTATGGATTCTCACGGGGTTCGACAGCCGGATCAATGGCTATTGGCGACCGGAAAGTCCCTGAATTTGAAAACGCTGGGCTCCACCTCGGCGTTCCCGATGATGTTCAGGCTACAGCCCTCGGTCCGGGTATCTTTGATTATACGCTTATTTACAACTCATCGAATGATGGCGATTCAAACCTGGAGATGCGCTGTCCGTGGGCTTGGGGGCCACTGGCAACCAACTACCACAAGTGGCAAACGATGGGATCAGCCTACCTTGTAAAGTCATCAGCTACAGCTCCCGTTCTTTTCTTTTACAACACCGATGACGAACAAGATTACCAGGAACAAATTACCCACTTAAATGCGAAAATGGACTCGCTGGGTGTTCCCACTTCAACATTGATTGACTATGGCACAGGGCATGCTGTTCCGCAAACCAGCGCTTCATTGAATCAGCTTTATTCATTCTTCGACAAATACCTGGCACCGCCGATTACCAACAATCATTAGGTTGAAATATCAACTGCCTCCACAAAGCCCTGTTTTTCACTGAAGAAACTGAACACCTTTAAAATATTGATTAGTCAACGTCACGATGGCGATTGCCAATTTGAGCTGTACTAAACAATGCAGCCAATTACGATGTCATACTATAAAACGCTCGTTTTGAATGGCTCAAAAGGAATTTGATAGCATTGTAGTTGGTTCGGGGCCCAACGGATTAGCCGCCGCCATAACCATGCAGCAAGCCGGACTATCTGTTTTACTGATCGAAGGCAAAGATACCATCGGTGGTGGCATGCGATCGGCTGAACTGACCTTGCCTCATTTTGTCCACGATGTTTGTTCAGCAATCCACCCGCTGGCAATCGGTTCCCCGTTTTTTAAATCGTTGCCACTCAGCGACCACGGATTGAAATTCATCCAACCTGAGCTTGCCGCCGCCCATCCTTTTGATGACGGGCAGGCTGCGGCTTTGTTTTGTTCGGTGGAACAAACAGCTCAGTCGTTAAAGGAAGACGGTACAGCCTATCACAAATTAGTCAATCCTTACGTTGAAAATTGGTCTCGATTGTCAAAAGATTTATTGGCGCCATTTCATTTTCCTGAAGATCCAATTGGCATGGCGAGATTTGGATTGAAAGCACTCCCGTCTGCAACAACCACGGCGAAACGTTTTCGTAGCCAGAAAGCCCGCGGACTCTGGGCAGGAATGGCTGCCCACTCCATGCAACCGCTAACCAACATGACTTCTTCAGCGATCGCACTCACCTTGCTAACCGTTGGTCATATTGAAGGATGGCCTATCCCTGAAGGAGGATCGCAAGCCATTGCTCATGCGTTGGCTGCCCATTTTGTGTCACTAGGTGGCACCATCCAAACAAATTTTTACGTTCGCTCATTGGACCAGCTGCCAACATCCAACGCCGTGTTATTTGATGTGACTCCCAAACAGTTGCTGGAAATTGCAGGAGAAAAGTTCTCGGCTTTTTACAAGTGGCAGTTAAAGCGCTATCGTTACGGGATGGGCGTCTTCAAAATCGACTGGGCATTGGACGGCCCCATCCCCTTTTCAGCCCCAGAATGCCGGAAAGCCGGCACGGTCCACCTCGGAAATACGCTGGAAGAAATCGTCACTTCGGAACAATTTGCATTCAGCGGCAAACATACAGAAAAGCCTTTTGTATTACTGGCCCAGCAAAGCCTGTTTGACGCTACACGCGCACCAGAGGGAAAACAGACTGCCTGGGCGTATTGCCATGTTCCTTTTGGTTCTGAAAAAGATATGACAGCAACTATCGAGCAACAGGTGGAACGTTTTGCCCCAGGTTTCAAAGACCTGATTTTGGAACGACACACCATGAATTCGGCTCAAATGGAAGCCTACAACCCGAACTACATTGGTGGCGATATCAATGGCGGATTGATGGATATCGGGCAATTGTTTACTCGCCCGGCGTTGCGGGCATCGCCCTATAAAACCTCAGCGAAAGGAATCTACATTTGTTCGTCATCGACGCCTCCGGGGGGCGGTGTCCACGGCATGTGTGGCTACCACGCTGCAAAAAAAGCATTGAAAGATATTTTTAGAATTAAACTTGAAAATATGTCGTAATTCCAGGGAAACAAGAGAAGTAAATAGAGAATCACAGCGCCTTTATATTTCATTTTTCAAGCTATGTCACGCTGAATAAAGCTCCGTGATCTCTGCCGTTTAAAAAAGATAAATCATGGACAACGCATTCGTCGAATTCTTTCAGAAAATAAAAAGTCAACGAAACTATTGGCTAACACGCTTCATGATTCTTCGATTATTGGGAATTGTCTATGCTGTCGCTTTTTACGTGGCCATCCGGCAAATTATTCCACTGATCGGATCCGATGGATTGACTCCGGTCGGGATGTACCTTCCACGAGTCAGCGAAGCATTGGGATCAAACAGCGCCGGCTTCTTTCGGATTCCTTCGCTTTTTTGGTTTTGGCATTCGGACACAGCGTTGTTGACAGTTGCCTGGATTGGATTTGTCCTCTCGCTGGTTGTTGTCGCCGGATATGCCAATGCGCTGCTGATGGGTGTTTTATGGTTGTTGTACATGTCTTTTGTGCATGTCGGGCAAATCTGGTACGGCTACGGCTGGGAAATTCAACTGCTGGAAACCGGCTTCCTGGCGATCTTCCTGTGTCCCTTGATTGACATGCGGCCTTTCCCAAAACGGGAAGCGCCATTCCTCATCATTGTGCTGCTTCGGTGGCTCATCCTTCGTATCATGCTGGGAGCCGGTTTGATAAAACTGCGCGGTGCAGATGTTTGGCGTAACAGCACCGCTCTCTTTTACCATTTTGAAACCCAACCCCTCCCCGGCCCGTTGAGCCGATGGTTCAACTTTCTACCACACACTATCCTTAAACTTGGTGTCTGGTTCAACTGGCTAGCTGAAGTTGCTTCTCCGCTTTTCGTATTCTGGCCACGCATCGCCCGCCAAGTAGCAGGAGCAATCATCATTGGCTTCCAGCTCACATTAATTCTCAGTGGTAACCTGTCGTTTTTAAATTGGCTAACTATTGTGCCTGCCCTTGCCTGTTTTGATGACGACTTCTGGTCAAAAATCCTGCCTCGTCCACTTGTTCGAAAGGCCCAGTGG
>DATFMO010000398.1:0-3876 GCA_035266925.1 Sunxiuqinia sp.
TCTAGAAACGCAATGTTAGGTTTTGTTGCCGGCGCAGCTGCCGGTGCATTAGCCGGAATCCTGGTAGCACCATACAAAGGAGCAAAAACCAGAAAGAAAATTCAGAAAAAAGCAAAACAAGTTTCGAATGAAGTAACTGAAAAAATTGGTGAAAAAGTAGATGAGTTAAAAAATCAGGTGGACGAAATGTTGGATCACGTGAAAGAAAAAGCCAGCGAGGAAGGTGAGAAAGTAAAAAAGAACGTCAAAGCGACCACCAACACGAACACCGCTGGAAGCTAATATTCCTCAATTAAAGAGTAAGATTTATGAGTAAAAACCTGTCAGATAATTTCAACGAACTGAGCGAAATAACAAAGAAGTATATTCAGGCTCGAATCGACTTGGTGAAGCTTTCTTTTTTGGAGAAAGCCACCCACGTTACCGCTTATTTAATAGATAGTTTAGTTTTAATTCTGCTAATCGCCCTGATTATATTATTTGCTTTGGCTGCTTTTGTCGCTTGGTATGGTCAAACATACCACGATTATCTGACAGGCTTGCTAATAGCAATCGGAATTTTAGTGGTGATAACGGTCTTGTTCTTACTTTTCAAAAAAAGGATTGTTACTTCAGCTGTATTAAGAGGGTATTCATCCATGTTGTTTGATGAAGAGGAAAAGAAGAAGGAGGAACTATGAAGCGGATGAGAAACATGCGAGAGCTTGAACTTATCAAGCAAAACCTCAATTTCAAAATTCTTCACTTGGAAGAGAAAATGGCTGATCATGCCGAAAACACCCTCGATGCTGTTACCCACCGGATTAAAGAACTCGCTTTTGAAACAGGATTCAAGATTATTACGAACTTGTTTTTCAACAAATGGAAGAAAGGCAAGAACAAATCGTCCAACGAAAGCGAGTAGTTTCATTATTTCTGCCTGTCGGCTTTGATGGATATTTCTTCTCTCAATTCAAAAAAAACGTTAGTCATGAAAACAAATCTCTTATTATTGGATACGCTGAAAAATTTGGATAATCTCATTTATTCGGGATTCTCCTTCAGTAATGAATTGAAACGGAAACTGAAGATTGCTTACGTGTACGACTTTAGTTGGCTGGCGAGTGGAGAATACATGGGATTGGGAGCAACTGCGCCAAACATTGATGCAAGTATACATGGTGCCGAACGCGAATTTCGCCAGGATTTTGATATCGCAGAAGCCGAAATTAAGAAAGCGGTCACCGACTACCTGAAAGATCATCCGCAAAATGTGCCATACGAAATCAAAATTGTTGAAATCAGTAAGGTTACCTTGGTTGAGGATGTCATGAAAGAAGAGGAAGATTTGTTGGTGATGATGAGTAATTACAACAGCTATTCCCGGTTTATGCCTGGGACAATCAATTACCCGGATGTTATTGATGATTTCCCATGTCCAGTGCTTATTATACCGGACGATGTGCAAAATATTGCTTTTAACAAGTGCCTGTATGCAACGGCATTCCATCCGGAAGATTTAACAGCCTTGGATCATTTTGTTCATTTATTTGATGGTACTGACGGCGAAGAGATTATCGTCTTCCATAACGAAAAAGCTGAGAGTTTTGAGGGGCAGATGAAATGGAATGGATTTGAAGCAGTCGTTCGCGATCGTGTTCAAAATGTCAAGTTGAAGTTTAAAATAACACACGAAAAAGATGTGCGTCACGGTTTAAAGAACATGATTGAAAAAGAGGATCCGGATATTGTGGTTCTATTAAAGGAACAACGAGGCTTTTTTGAAGAGCTGTTTTCCGGATCGGATACACACTTTGCAGTGACCCATTTTAACAAGCCAATTTTGGTTTATCACGAAGAATACCTCAAAGAAAAATAGTCATCTATATTTTCGAACTTGAAAAAAGTAGAAAACCATGGAAACAACTAAAAAAACATTTGTAAGATTAGGATTTAACAAGAAAGATACATCAGAAATAACAGAGCAAATCAATCAATTAATTGCCAGTTATCATGTCCATTATCAGAAGTTAAGGAATTTTCACTGGAACGTGACCGGGCGTGAATTTTTCGACCTGCACGAGAAGTTTGAGGAATTGTATAATTTTTCAAAAGTAAATATCGATGATTTGGCTGAACGGATTCGGGTGTTTGGTGCAACACCACTCGCTACCTTGAGTGATTACCTGGAAGTTTCGAAAATCTCGGAACCAGTTGGAGTGCCATCACCGACGGAAATGGTCGACCAGATTTTGAGTGATTTTGAAATTTTACTTTCCCAGATGATCAATGTACTTGAAAAGGCCAATGATCTTGGCGATGTTTCTACCATTGATCTGGTCAATACGATGGTCAAGAGTACTGAAAAATATTACTGGATGTTCACTTCCTGGTTGGAAGAGAAATAATCCGGTGCAAGCCATGATGACTTCGAAGACTGCTGAAATGATCAGCGGTCTTTTTTGTGTTTGCGTAAAGTATGCTGTCCAGCAGATTCATGTACGCTGGGCTCTTCGCAGTTTTACCATTTTGTAGTTGATTATGTTTTGAAAGGCTGTAGATTTTGTTAGATATTCACAAGTTTTCAACTGTTGACTGTTAATTATTGACAAAATGGTGTCGGATAAAGGGTCTTTTGTTTTCTTTATATTTGTGACAAATTGCAAAAAGTATGACTCCGAATTACGACGAAGGTTCAATTAGAACACTTGATTGGCAAGAGCACATCCGCAAACGTCCGGGCATGTATATTGGGAAGTTGGGCGATGGATCTGCTTCAGATGATGGGATTTACGTTTTACTGAAAGAAGTAATGGACAATTCAATCGATGAGTTTATGATGGGCTTTGGTAAAAAGATTGAGGTGAAGGTGTCCAACGAATTGGTGAGCGTTCGTGATTTTGGACGAGGAATTCCACTGGGCAAACTGCTTGATGTGGCTTCTAAAATGAATACTGGTGCTAAATACGACTCCGAAGTATTCAAAAAATCCGTTGGATTGAATGGGGTTGGTATCAAAGCAGTCAACGCACTTTCCTCCAATTTCACGATCAAAGCTTTTCGGGAAGGAAAAATCAAGGAGATTCAGTTCTCGCAAGGAAAAGTGATTGACGAAAAAGACCTTGGCAATACCGAAGAACCCAATGGAACCAAGGTTGAGTTTGTGCCCGATGAAGATATTTTCAGGAACTATCGGTTTCACCACGATTATGTGGAAAACATGATGAAGAATTATTCATTCCTGAATGCTGGTTTGACGATATACTGTAACGGGGATCGCTTTCAATCAAAAAACGGACTGAAAGACCTCTTGGAAGAGAACCTGAACACCGAGCCGCTGTATCCTGTGATTCACATGAAGGGTGAAGACATTGAAGCCGCAATCACGCATGGAAACCAATACGGCGAAGATTATTATTCGTTTGTCAATGGACAGCATACAACCCAGGGGGGAACCCATTTGGTGGCATTTCGGGAAGCGATTGTAAAAACTGTTCGTGATTTTTACAAAAAGGATTTTGATCCTTCCGATATCCGTGCTTCCATCATTGCTGCAATCAGCATTAAGGTTGAAGAACCTGTGTTCGAATCACAAACAAAAACCAAGCTCGGATCACGAGATATCGGTCCTGATGGGCCGAGTGTTCGCCAGCATGTTGTTGGCTTCATTCAAAAGGAACTGGATAATTACCTGCATAAAAACCAGGAAGTAGCGGATGTGCTTCTCCGTCGTATTCAGGAATCGGAGCGGGAACGCAAAGCCATTTCCGGAATTAAGAAACTGGCAAAACAACGTGCCAAAAAGGCCAATCTGCACAATAAGAAACTGCGCGATTGTCGCATTCACTACAATAGCAACAAAGATCAAAAAGAAGAAACTTCAATTTTCATTACCGA
>DATFMO010000399.1:0-9632 GCA_035266925.1 Sunxiuqinia sp.
AGTTTGCCGGTTTCCGTTTTACGTTATCGGGATTGATGTTGCTTTTGTATTTCAATAACTACGGCCGCTATCGGCACCAGCTCCGCGATCACTGGAAGTTTATTGGTTTGATAGCGCTTTTGCAAACAGTCGTTCAGTACATGTTTTTCTATTCGGGGCTCAATTTATTGCCGGCATCCATCGCTGCAATGATTATTGGCTCTTCGCCACTGTTTATCTCCATTGTTTCCCATTTCAGCTTTCATAACGACAAAATGGACGGCTTGAAAAGCACCAGTATTTTGTTGGGTGTCATTGGCGTTGCAATCATCAGTCTGAGTCGGAGTGAATTGCCGTCCGGCGTTCAAATAAGCTTGCTGGGTGTGGCGTTTTTGTTGTCTAACAATTTTGTGTCTGGTTTTTCGAACGTGCTTGTCGCTAAGAAGCCAGCAGGACTTTCACCCATCGTTCTGAGTTCCTCCTCGCTTTTGTTTGGTGGATTGGGGCTGATATTAATTTCAATTCCTATCGAAGGTTATGGTTTGAAAGCTGTTTCTACGGAATACTTTGTGGCACTAGGGTGGTTGAGCTTTCTGTCAGCCGCAGCTTTCACCATTTGGTATGGACTTCTTCAACGACCCGGTGTGAAAGTATCTGAACTCAATACCTGGAAGTTTTTGGTGCCGGTTTCAGGAGCCATATTGAGCTGGATTATCATGCCGGACGAATATCCGGATTGGGTATCTATCTCGGGGATGCTGGTCATTGCATCATCCTTGCTTATTCTCAACTATTCCAATCGGCGGAAAGCGAAAGCTATTCGGCTTAGTAAACAATAGGCGTGAGAAAAACTATTCCCGTTTCTCTGCTTCCAACTTTAATTCGTAAAGGTTTCTATCCATTCCTTCAATTAGCGTTTTATTTAGTAGCCCGGCCAGAAAACCTTCCAGGCTTTCTCTGACGATGACATGCGTTGATCTCCCTTCAGGGATAAGCTCCCAATTATGGATCGCTTTAATCCAGAGTATTTTGCCGGTCCATCCCAGCTCGGTTGGAGGAACTGCCGTATGAATTTTCGATTTAATACGCAATCCTCCGGCCTTCCATACAAATTTAGTCTCTGGAATTATCCATCCTTTTAGCTGGACTTTGGAAACACTACTCTGCCATTTAGGCCAGTCGTTTATACTTGAGAGGATTTTGTAAACCTGTTCCGCAGGTGAATGAATCAATAGTTGGGTTTCGTTATAGGCTGGGGCATTCTTATTGATTTCAATCTTCATCGTATCCCATAATTTATACCAAAGAAACAAGATGATGATTGACTTGTTTGGCCAATTGTTAATTTTTTCCGGATATTTTTCTGCAATAAGTTATTTTATCATAAATTTAAAAACAAAATAATACCAATCGTTAACTAACATGACCAAGCTTATTTTTATATTATTCTTGTTATTTACTTTTCAAGGATTTTCACAAAATTATACGGACTACTATTTTGGCAAAGATGGCTATCAGGTAGATAGTCTCGAGCAAGCAACCAGAGTGATTAAAAAACACGTGCTTTCCAAAAGAAAATTCGAGCTACTTCAATACAAAAAGTATCATGGCAGTTGGAAGAAGATCAAGCAACGCAAGGAAATTACAGAGAAAAATAACCAGACCTACATCGTTTCAACCTATCTAAATGATGAGTTTCGTTACAGTCGTAGAGTTGGAGTTGTACGTGAAACAGAAAATGGATTTTTGATCCGCGAGTACGATGGGAAATTTTGTCGGCTGGAGGCTGAAGTTTCGAACTTGTTTCCACGGGTTTATGATGGTAACTGCACCTATTTTTCAAAAAAACATGTTCCACGTAAAGCATTCTTTTATAAAAATGTTGCCTACCGGTTGGTTGAGCAACCTCAAATGCGAGGAATTGAGCTCCCCGGGAACAGAGCAGATGTGGCTGCCCGCTACCCATTGGGTATTAACAAATATATCCGTGACGTTATTGATCATGCCGATTTGCTAAAGGTGGATCTGAGTAAATTGAGCGGAACTTTGTTGCTTTCAATAACAATTGATTCTAACGGAAAAACGGTTCATCCGCGAATTATTGGAGCTGAAGATGAGGCAATTAAGGTAGCGTTATTGAAAGGTTGTGTTGAAAATGAAACACCATGGTATCCAGCGACTTTTCGTGGTGGAAAGACAAACTATAACTACCTGATTCCAATCAACTTTTACCGGGAGAAACCCCAGCCAACTGTCTTAGATTTGACCGACGAAAAGCATAGACGTAATCGTGGTGTTGCTCAAAAGCCGCTCGACAAGGATCAAGTATTTTTAGTGACAGATAAAATGCCTGAATATCTTGGAGGAGAGCGACAGTTACGGAATGATATTGCTTCAGAAGTGAAGTATCCCGTTCTCGCTCAGGAACAAGGAATAGAAGGAACGGTCTACGTTCGCTTTGTTATTGACACTGATGGTAATGTTCGGAATGTCGAGCTTGCGAAAAGTGTAGATCCTGCGCTGGATCATGAAGCCATGCGTGTTGTCCGGCGGCTTTCTGGTTGGAAGCCGGCTGAAAAGGATGGGAAATTGGTCTGCGTTTCATATACAGTTCCGATCAGTTTCAGATTAGTTTCCAGGAAGAAACGTAAAAAGTCTTTCGGACAATTCCCATTGGATAATTTATCCCATTAGATTTTTTTTGGAGTGTGTAACATTCATCAAATCAATCAGTAGTAGGTGTTTTTGATTTTTTATTTAACTAGATGGTTAAATGTTTTGGTTAAAATATTTGCAATTCAAATTTGAACTCTTTACTTTTGACCACATGATTTAACCAATTAGTTAAACTATTTGATTAAAATGGATGCAAAAAAAGACAATACAGAAGAAAAAATCCTGACAGCAGCAACTGATGTGTTTTTGAAAAAGGGCATGGAAGGGGCTCGTATGCAGGAGATTGCTGATGAAGCAGGCATCAACAAAGCGCTGTTGCATTATTATTTTCGCAGCAAGGATAAGTTGTTTGATGCCATATTCAGCAAAATTGTAGGATTTGCTTTTCCCAAAATCGGACAAGTGCTACAATCTGACCTTCCGTTTAAAACAAAAGTAGAGCAAGTGGTTGACACCTACCTGGATTTGTTGCTGAAACATCCTTATCTACCTGCTTTTATTTTGAAAGAAATTAATCGCGACTCCACGGTTTTTTTTAAGCTAGTGATGAATCATGGATTTAATCCAAAACCCATTTTTCAGGTGATCAACGAGGCGATGGACCGGGGTGAAATTATTCGGATGAAGCCGGAGCACCTGATTGTCAATGTCATTGGTTTGTGTGTGTTCCCTTTTGCAGCCAAACCGGTGATCGGCTTTGTGGCATTCGATCAAGATAAGAAAGCAACCCAAAATTTTCTGGAAGAACGAAAAGAAGAAGTCAAACGGTTTGTCCTCAGGGCCATCATCAATTGAAAAAATAAGAAACATCGAATATGAAATGAGAAATCAGAAAGGTGCCATTCAAAATTTCTTGCTTTTTATTCGACATTAAGAAAATGGAGTAAAAACAGAAAATACAATGAAAATTAGAAAGCGATTATTGTTCATATTGCTTTTGCCAGCTCAATTAGTGCTGGCCCAAGAACCGGTGCATCTCAGCGATTGCCAACAATGGGCACGAGAGCAACATCCGTTGTTGAAGCAAAAAGAATTATACCGAAAAATGAGCGAGTTGAAGTTGGAAAACAACAAAACGAACTACTTACCCAATCTGAATCTGAATGCGCGGGCAACTTATCAAAGTGCTGTGACAAGTGTCGACGTGCCGATTCCCAATGTGAATATCCCAAGTGTGTCGAAAGACCAATATAAGATGTATGTGGATGTGAAGCAGAATATTTGGGATGGCGGCTTGACCAAAGCAAACGAAATTCTGGAAAAAGCACAGGACGCGGCCAATGAACAGGGGGTTGAAGTAGAACTTTACAAAGTTCGTGAACAAGTAAACAGCCTCTTTTTTACAAGTTTCTTCATTCAGCAAAACCTGGATATTTTGG
The DNA here is from genome assembly GCA_035266925.1 of Sunxiuqinia sp. Lineage (GTDB taxonomy): Bacteria > Bacteroidota > Bacteroidia > Bacteroidales > Prolixibacteraceae > Sunxiuqinia. Next base: position 4,035 of record DATFMO010000399.1, read on the forward strand.
GCAAAAAGCAGGAAACGCTTGAAGCCCGGAAGAAGCAGATGCAATCGGGTGTTGACCATGGCGTGATCCTGCAGTCGGATTTGGACCAGATCTTGGCGGAGTTGGTCAAAGTTGATCAACAGAAGATTGAGTTGCAATCGAACCGGGAGACTGTTTTATCTGCACTTGCCATCTTTACCGGAAAGCAACCTGGCGATCTGCAAAACCTGGTGATTGACAACCAGGACCAGCTTTTGGACAACCAGTTGAATCGACCGGAGCTTGGTTTGTTTCAAAAACAAGCCGATGCGCTGATGGCATCATCCAACCTGATTCAGAAGAAGCGAAATCCCAAATTATTCGGTTTCGGACAAGCTGGTTATGGACGTCCGGCATTGAATATGTTGAATGATAATTTTGATACCTATTATTTAGTTGGTGTTGGGTTCAAATGGAACATTTTCGATTGGAAAAATACCAAACGTGATCAGGAAATTATTCAAATGAAGCAGCAAATGATCAACACACAACAGCAACAATTTGAACGAAGCATCAATATTGCATTGGATCGGCAAAAACATAAAATAGGCGAATTGGAAAACATCCTCAAGAGTGACCAGAATTTGATTGAACTGCAACTACGAATCGCACGAAGTGCCGAGTCGAAGCTTGATAATGGAACCATCACCACTTCGGATTACATTAAGGATGTGAATGCTGAGGCTGCTGCCCGGATCATACTACAAACGCATAAGATTCGGCTTGAACAAGCAAAAATTGATTATCAGAATATTCAAGGAAAGTAAAGATTTTCAGTCTCAGTTACAGAGGGCATGGGGCGCAGAGCATGGATTTTAATAGAGTGGGAGTGGGAGAAAGTGAGAAGATGAGAACGCGGGAAAGATGGAACCGGAAGATAGTGAGGTAATACTTTATCGCAGAATGAAAGCGTCGTTTGTTCCGCCTACATGAAAATGCGTGGAGAAAATGGACGGAATGAAGCGTTAAAAATAAAAAACTGTTTGAGGAACGTTAGGCACGAGGAACGAGTGACTATAGGGACGAGTTCTTTTTATTTAGCGGAATGCAGTTCATTTTTAGCAATTTCCAGGTCAGCGGCGGTCTTTTTTGGTTACTTTTTTTGACTGCAGAAAAAATGTAACTCCCGTCTGGAAAGACAAAAGATATTTTTTAAGAAGAGGTCAAAAACAGAAGGCAACTTCTTTATGATATGTGAAACAGAATTAGAAAATTGATAAAATAAGTAGATATGAAACTTCAATACGTTTTTGCAATGGCGTTGGTTGTGCTGATGTCGTGCAATGGAAATGATGACAAGTCGGATGCTTACGGCAATTTTGAAACGGACGAGACCATCGTGTCATCCGAAGTGCCCGGTAAGCTGATCAACTTCTCCACAGATCTGGGCATTCACGTGAAAAAAGGTGAGCTGTTGGCCTTGGTTGATACGACCCAATTAAGCTTGCAGATCAAACAGCTTGACGCTCAGGAAAAAGCCACCGCGACCAAGAAGGTGAATGTTCGTGCTCAGGTTGATGTACTAAAAGAGCAGATTAAAACGCTGAAGATTAATCAGGATCGTATCCATAAAATGTTTACAGACAAGGCTGCCACCCAACAACAGGTGGATGATGTAGATGGAAAAATGGATGTAATGAAAAAGCAACTGCAAAGTATGAAAACCCAATTCGTGTCTATCAACAGTCAGCTGGATGTGTTGGATGCTCAAGTGAAAGTGGCTCAGGATAAGTTGGATAAGTGTTTTGTCTCCAGTCCGGTGGATGGTATCGTTTTGGAAAAATACATGGAATTGGGAGAGCTGGCAGCACCGGGGAAAGCAATAGTCAAGATCGGCGACCTTTCCGAATTGGATTTGCGTGTTTATGTCAGTGGAGCACAATTGCCGAATATCAAACTTGGGCAAGAGGTACAGGTGCTAATTGACAAAGATAAAAAGACGGATCAGTCGCTCTCGGGCGTGATCGATTGGATTTCTTCGGAAGCGGAATTTACACCCAAAATCATTCAGACCAAGGAAGAACGGGTAAAATTGGTGTACGCCGTTAAAGTGAAAGTCAACAACGATGGCCGTTTAAAAATTGGTATGCCGGGGGAGGTCAATTTTCAGTAGGCAGTCTCAGTGATCAGTTATTTAATAAAAGCTGGCTAAGGCAGAAAAGTAAGGGCACGACATGTCGTGGCCCTACCATAGACCGTAGTTAGTTGTTGGTTTTGGAAATTAAAATTTGGAATTTGTTCCCAATGATTAAAGTTGAACGCATATCGAAATCCTATAACGAAGTTGAAGCCTTGAAAGACATCTCTTTCACTGTGGAGAAAGGCGAACTCTTTGGATTGATTGGGCCGGATGGCGCTGGCAAAACTACGCTGATGCGCATCCTGATGACTTTGCTGGTTCAGGATCAAGGCAGTGCTGAAATGGGAGGACTGGATGTTGTCAAGGATTATAAGAAGATTCGTCAAATGGTTGGTTACATGCCTGGACGCTTTTCGCTGTATCAGGACTTGTCGGTGGAAGAAAACCTGGAGTTTTTTGCCACGGTGTTTGGAACCACCATCGCAGAGAATTACGACCTGATCAAAGATATTTACATCCAGATTGAACCATTCAAAAAGCGACTGGCAGGGCGGCTTTCCGGAGGGATGAAGCAGAAATTGGCACTATCCTGTGCATTGATTCACAAGCCAGAAATATTGGTGCTGGACGAACCTACAACTGGAGTTGATGCTGTTTCCCGGAAGGAATTCTGGGAGATGTTGAAAAAGCTTCAAATGCAGGGAATTACGATTCTGGTTTCAACACCTTACATGGACGAAGCCAGCCTGTGTGACCGGGTCGCCTTGATGCAAAAAGGTGAAATCCTGGTGATCGACACCCCGGCTCGTATTGTGGAAAGTCATCATCGCACGTTGCTGGCAGCGCGTTCTGATGACATGCATCAACTCATTTTGGATTTACGGGCATCAGATAAAGTGGAAACAGCATACGCCTTTGGTCAGTTTGTACATGTTACACCTGTTGATGATGAACTGGAGGCTGTTGAACTGGAACAATACCTGATGAGCAAAAAACACGACAAGCTACAGGTGTTCGAAACCAGTCCCGGAATCGAAGATGTATTTATGGCCCTGATGTCGGGGGATGAGTAGTCACAGTCGCAGTCACAGTCGCAGTCGCAGTCACAGTCACAGTGTAATCCAGTTAGGGAAACACTAAATTTTGAAAATAGTACAAATGGATTTTAAAGAATTATTCGCATATAAAAAGGCTTTTAAGCTGTCAATGGACATCTACAAAATTTCAAAGGGATTTCCCAAAGAGGAGAACTATTCGCTAACGGATCAAATCCGAAGATCATCGCGATCAGTTTGTGCTAACATAGCTGAAGCATATCGCAAACGCTTATATGTGAAGAATTTTATCAGTAAGCTGACTGATTCTGATGCTGAGAATAGTGAGACTTCGGTCTGGCTGGATTTTGCTTTAAAATGTGAATACATCTCAAAACATGAATACCAGCAAATGTATTCTGAAACTGAAGAAATTGGGAGGTTGATCAATTTCATGATTGATAATCCTCAGAAATTTGGATGTAAAAACAACGAGAAATGAAAACACAAAAGCTTGATAAATCCACCAAACCCACTGCGACTGGGACTGCGACTGAAAACTTTCCCTGGACCGCGATTGATCACTTGGCGGAGCGAAGAGAGAAAGTCATTGTTGTCCGCGACCTTGTCAAAAAGTTCGGTTCATTCACCGCAAACGACCAATTGAATTTTGATGTTTATAAGGGTGAAATCTTTGGATTTCTGGGGGCGAATGGTGCCGGAAAAACGACTGCCATGCGAATCCTTTGCGGGCTGTCATCACCAACATCTGGCGATATCACGGTTGGTGGTTTCGATGTGTACAAACAAACCGAACAGATCAAGCGAAACATTGGCTACATGAGCCAAAAGTTTTCATTATACGAGGACATGACCATTGCTGAAAATATTCGCTTTTACGCCGGGATTTATGGAATATCGGTGAAACAACGCAAGCAAAAGGAGAATGAGCTATTGAAAAAACTTCAGCTCGAAAGTGAACGCAACAAGCTGATTGCCGATTTGCCTCTGGGATGGAAACAAAAGCTGGCTTTCTCCATTGCTATTTTTCACGATCCGCAGATCGTCTTCCTGGATGAGCCAACTGGTGGAGTTGACCCGATCACTCGTCGTCAATTTTGGGACTTTATTTACGAAGCAGCAGCAGAAGGAAAGACCATTTTTGTGACCACTCACTACATGGATGAAGCTGAATATTGCAACCGGGTGTCCATCATGGTGGATGGCCGAATCGCCGCTCTGGATACCCCTGAAAACCTGAAAAAGCAATTCCAGTCGGAAGATATGAATGGGGTGTTTCTGAAGTTGGCCCGGGATGCTACGAACGGGGATTGATAATTATTGTTTTTGTGAACTTAACCACAGAGTTACACGGTGTTTTTCACAGAGTTTAAAGAGTTTATGTTGAAAATCAATGGATATGGAAATCAATCAAATTACGCAACAATTTCAAAAATGTGCTTTTGATGTTCATTCTGCACTTGGATCAGGACTATTGGAAAGTGCTTATGAGGAATGTTTATGTAATGAGCTGATCGAATCGGGGCTGAGGGTTCAAATGCAAAAAGCATTGCCCTTGGTATATAAAGAAGTCAACCTTGATGCGGGGTATCGGATTGATTTAATGGTTGAGAGCAAGGTTGTTGTTGAAATAAAATCAGTAGAAGCTTTTACTGAAGTGCATACGGCGCAAATCCTCACATACTTAAAACTTTCAGGATGTAAAATCGGATTACTATTGAATTTTAATGTCGCATCCTTAAAGAATGGAACTAAGCGATTGGCTAACTAAAAAACTTTGTGATACTCTGTGCACGACTCAGTGACACGCAGTGGTTAATTGGGTTGGAACATGGAATTTGAAATTATAAAGAGGGTGAGAAAGTGCGAGGGTAAGATGATGAGATTAGAAAAGAGGCATGGACAACTCGCAACTCGAAAATCATAACTCGAAACTATGAAACGTTTTTTCGGATTTGTTAAAAAGGAATTCTTCCACATATTCAGGGATGTGCGGACGATGGTGATCCTGTTTGGGATTCCCGTCGCACAACTCATGCTGTTTGGAACTGTCATCACCAATGACATCAAAGATGCGCATATCGCAATCTATGATCAATCGAAAGATGAGGTGACTCAGGAAATCACGAACAAATTACTGTCATCAGGCTATTTTCTGCTCGATCAGGATTTGGAAAGTGCCAACGATGTGGAGTCAATTTTCAAAAAAGGGAAAGTGAAAGAAGTTCTGGTATTTGGACCGAAGTTTAGTCAAACCCTGGAGAAGGAGGGCAAAGCTGATGTGCAGATTATTGCCGATGCCTCTGATCCAAATATGGGGAAATTGTTGGCTAATTACACCAAAGGAATTATTCATGATTACATTCTTAAGAAGATGGGCGACTTAAAAATGCCCATGCAGATACAGCCCGAGGTACGCATGTTTTACAACGAAAACCTGGAGTC
>DATFMO010000400.1:0-8401 GCA_035266925.1 Sunxiuqinia sp.
ATGCCGGCGTTCAGGTAATCGGTTGTCCGAAAACCATTGACGGTGACCTGAAAAACGAAATGATTGAAACCTCTTTTGGTTTCGATACTGCCGTTAAAGTGTATGCCGAATTAATTGGTAACATCCAACGAGATGCCAACTCAGCAAAAAAATATTGGCACTTCATTAAATTGATGGGCCGTTCTGCCTCGCACATCTGCCTGGAAGCGGCACTTCAAACGCAGCCCAGTATCACCCTGATTTCTGAAGAAGTGGCTGCCAAAAAAGAAACGCTGGACGAAATTGTGGAACAAATGGCAAAAACCATTGTTAGCCGTTCCGATAATGGCGAAGATTTTGGAGTGGCACTGATCCCTGAGGGATTGATCGAGTTTATTCCGGAAATGAAAACACTCATCAACGAGTTGAATGACTTGCTGGCCGAGGGAACAAAAACAGCTGAAATCTTCCAGGGGGTAAAACGCAGCTACCGTCGCGAGTGGGTAGCCGAAAAAATATCGTCTGAATCAGCTGCGGTATACCGCTCATTGCCTTCAGGCATTGCCAACCAGTTAACACTGGATCGTGACCCACACGGAAATGTACAGGTGTCATTGATTGAAACGGAAAAACTGTTGGGTGAAATGGTGAAAACCAAACTGGCCAAGATGAAAGAAGCCGGTGACTTCAAAGGAAAATTCGGAACGCAATATCATTTCTTTGGATACGAAGGTCGTTGTGCTGCTCCGTCGAACTTTGATGCTGACTATTGCTATTCACTGGGATACACTTCATCTGTATTGATTGGAAACGGTAAAACAGGTTACATGTCTAGTGTGAGAAATACAACGGCTCCTGCTGATGAATGGATTGCCGGTGGTGTACCCATCACCTCGATGATGAACATGGAAAAACGTCACGGACATATGAAACCGGTGATTCAAAAAGCCTTGGTTGAATTAGATGGCGCGCCATTCAAATACCTGGTTGAAAATCGCGAAACATGGGCTAAAGAAACCAGCTTCGTTTACCCGGGCCCAATCCAGTACTGGGGGCCAACTGAAGTGTGCGATCCAACCACAAAGACGCTGCAGTTGGAAAAAGCAAAATAAATAGTTGCATAAGCATATTACCGAAAACCCTCCCGAAATGGAGGGTTTTTTTGTTGTCTGGAGTTGCAGTGAACAGGTGACTTTGAGTCACCTGCTCACTATCTGTCATCATGACCCTGAAAGGGTCTAGAAACAATAGCCCTGGGTAAGTGACCCCGATCCTTCAGGGAATCGCTACCTCAGGATTTATGATTTTATCCGTAATCACTGCTGTTCCCGAATGTTCATTTTATACATGTGCCGCGGACAATTCCACCAACAAACGATCTATAAAATCAATCGAATGATTCAACGAATCCAAAAATTCATCAATATCCTTAAAAATTGAAGATCGGCTCTTGGGCGGCTGATCTTTTGCCGGCTTCCCATCTGTATTATTTTGTGTGTATACAAAAGCCTGCTGAAATCCATTTTCCGATTTAACCGTCAATAATTCCCGCTGATACAACGGTAAGTCTTCCCACAAATCCAACAAGGCCAATTCTTTTTCATCAACGCTGACCAATTTTCCTTCAACAACCTCGTCGGGAGCCGGTTTTACAAACAGGTATCCGTTTTCAGGATGAACAAAAAGTTGGTAATCTTTTAATCGTGCTGGCTGATACACGGGCGCCCGTTTTAACAATCGCTCAAAGATTTCAGCATCACCAATTGTACCATATACAAAAAGCTGAATTATGGTCATCGCACTCTGGATTTAATGAATAAATTGAAACTGCCAATATAATTTTCTTTGGCGAAATCAACCAAATTCGCACACAAGGAAATGAGCGAAAAATTCAAATTGAATCGAGCTCTCGAAGTTTGAACGATCGCTGTTTTTCGTTAACTTTGACATTAATTATTAATTAAAAACCCCCGCCGAGAAATCCTTTCTCTCACCTTACTGGCGGGGGATTTTTATGAGTGTGTCATTCCTTATTGGATCATTGGTCAATCGGAACCAATCGAAATTGTGATGAAGCTCAGCAGGTCTGCAAATAAACCCCAAAAGGGTTTAATAAAAATAGCCGAAGGTGTAACCTATCAAAAATGATGAAGTGGATATGAAGCAGGAGGCTGAACAAGAAGTCCCCAAAAAGATTTCCAACAGCTTAAAGGAAAGGTTTTGAAAATCAGACTCCCTTTAGGGTTGAGTTAATGCAGATTTTCAACGCTAGCTAATTATTCTTCTTTTTTGGACGGCATCAACAAGATTTATTAAATTAAGTTATGGAAAGTCAGTGTTCCTTTGTTTCAGGGTTCTTCACTGAAAATTTTGAGATAATCCGACCCTGGCAGACAATTAAAACGCAACCCCCAGGCTGAACCCTCCACGATACCATGGATAAAACAGTTTTTTCCCCACTATTGAAACAACATATCCTTGCGAACTTACGTCGATGTTATTCTTCCACATTGAAGGGAAGTCATCCACCGTGTCCTGGATATCCTGTTGAATATTCACTGTTTCCTCCGCGTTATTTGTCGTGATATGGGCATTGACCTTACCGAGGCCTCCTTCCAGCCCAAAAAAGAACAAATCGAGCGAGATGGTCTTTGAAATAAGGAATTGGTAGCCCAATTGGCATCCAATACTGATGGTGTTGATCTTGACGTCATAATCTTCGCTATAAGAATAGGGGATTTCGGTGTCGGTCACGAACCGCACATTGTCTGCTGCTGCCGATACGTTCTGGAATTTCAAGAAAGGGGCGACATAAAACCCTTTTGGGAGCATACTTTTTCCCGTGTAATGCCTGTAAGCTCCACGCATACTGAAGATTCCTAAATGATTGCTTGAAATATGCTCGCTTTCCGACCATGTCATACCAAATTTATTAACAAATGAGCTTTTCAATGGAATTCCTATTCCAAATTCGACCGAATTTTTTGGGTCAATCATGCGCTCATATTCCATCGCCAGACTGGTCAACGGAAGATTCATCGGTAATAATTTGATGACATTTTTAAGTTCTTGTGCCTGGGAGTGGATACAAAACAAGGTGACGATAAGGAAAAGCAAAAAGTTCTTCATGACTTGCAAATTTAGGTAGTTTGGTCGCTACAAGTTATGAATGAAACCGCTGATTTCAAATACTTAATCGACTAAAAATTAATTTAATGACTATCCGTTTAATAATCTACTTTGCGAGATACAATGTTTCGTTTACCCCTTCCGAATTTGGGACTGAAAAGAGCGAATTGATATTCACTGCTCCCTTTAGGGACGGTGTGAACAGGATGAATCCCAGTCTGACGCCTATCAGGAATTTGCGGTTCAGGTGAAAATGCGTTCAATCAATGGTTAGCTGTTATTTGTGCCGATTGGATTGCTGAATTTCACCGGATTTCATGAAGATTTTAACTACCAATTGGTAGCTACCGTCTTCCAACTTCCAGCTTCATGCAGTCTCATATAACAGCGCCTAATTTTCCTTCTTCGTAATCTTAAAATACTTCAGTTGCCGCTCGAACTCTTTAATGCTCGGAATGTCATTATAGTGCCACTTATACAGAATAGTTCCTTTTTTCAACAACATCAAACCGGGGTCAGATCGGATCATCGTTTTCAGCGTGGTTTCGTCACAGTTGAAAAGCTCAAATGGAATGTTGTTTTCTTCACGGAAAGCTTCAATATCCTCGGGCAGCGACGAAGTGAGTCCAATGAAATTCATGTTGTGATTCATGGCATAGTCAGCCAGTGTGTTCACTGTATCCATTGTTGACAGGTTGGCTTTTTGCAAGTCGTACGCAACGTAGAAAAAGGTGTATTTGTCGTCATACAAAAAGAAATCCTTGATGTCCTCGCCTTCAGGTGTTTCAATCTGAAAATTGTGGATGGGCGCTTCGTAACCTTTTTGCACCAATTCGTTGTCCATGCGCACAAATTTCCAGTCCAGCGTATCTTTCCACGGATAATTTTCTTCAGTAAATGCTTTCACCTTGCCGGTTTTCAGGTTCTTGTAATACAGCGTGTTTTTGTACACGTCCTTGATTGCATCATCAGGAATAATCATGCTTTGTGGAATATTAACTCCGATTTTAAATGGCCGGAAATCCATGATAGGGAGGTGGTTGTACGAATAATCAACCAGGTACCCATAAACAGCTACAGTGCCTAATGCCAGAATCGCTGGAATGAGCTGGATTGAGCCCGGCTTGAATTTATTTCGATAAGCGAAAACGATGATTGCCAAAGCTGAAAAGAAAATATTCTTGGAAAACGTTTGCCAGTTGGTCAACACCAGTGCATCGCCAAAACACCCGCAATCGGTCACCGGATTGTAAATGGCAATCCACAAAGTCAGGATGGTGAAAAAGCCCATGAACAGCAGCGATATCCATGCAAAAAGCGACATAAAGATGTCAAAAATCAAGGCGACACCCACGATGAATTCGAAAGCAGACTGGATGATGCCCAGTGCAAAGGCCAGCGAATTCATTGAATCCATGCCCCAGACATTGAAATAGTCGGTTATTTTGAAGGAAACTCCCCACGGATCAATTCCTTTCACAAAACCTGAAAAAATAAATACCAGTCCCAGCAGGATGCGGGATACATGCCAAATAATCTTTATTGTTTTATTCATCGAACTCGAGCTTTATTAACGCAAAAACCGAATAATTGATCATGTCAAGGTAATTGGCATCAATCCCTTCTGAAATGATGGTTTGGCCGGCATTATCTTCGATTTGTTTGGTGCGTTTAATTTTCATTAAAATGAGGTCGGTGATGGAGCTGATGCGCATCTGGCGCCAGGCTTCGTCGTAGTCATGATTTTTGTTGAGCATCAGGTTTTTTGCCTGGTTGAAATATCGGAGATACAGCTCTTGGGCTTCTTCAGCGGTAAGGTCATCTTCATCGGAGATGCCTTTTTCAAGCTGAACGAGTGCCATGATGCAGTAATTGATAATACCAATGTATTCGGAGCGGGCATCTTCTTCTACCTTCATTGTGCCTTTCATCTCAATACTCCGTATTCGCTGGGCTTTGATGAAGATTTGATCGGTCATGGAGCTGGTGCGTAAAATGCGCCACGCAACGCCATAATCTGTCATTTTTTTGATAAAGATGTCCTCACAAATCCTGATGACATGATCGTATTGCTGAATGGTTTTTTCCATGTTCTGCTTTTATTTTCGAGCCATAAAAATAGGAATTAAATGCGTATTTTGTTGGCTTTATTATACATTTGTATGAAGCGTTGTCAAACTCATCTAATTCTTATGCTTTATGTTGATCACTAGTTCGGCCAGCAAGTTTTTCAAACGAAAACACACGATTAACTTGAATGGTCAGTTAATCGACTTGTCCAACCCGGTGGTAATGGGTATTTTGAATGTCAGCCCCGATTCTTTTTTTGATGGTGGAAAATACACGGATGAAGATGCCATTGTTCGTCGGGCAGAGCAGATGTTGGAAGAAGGAGCCACGATCATTGATGTTGGAGCTGTTTCCTCGCGCCCCGGTGCCGATGCCATGTCGACCAAGGAAGAGCTGACGCGTTTGTTACCGGCGGTCACCGCCATTCGCAAGCGCTTTCCGGATACCCACATTTCTATCGATACGTTTCGTTCCTGGGTGGCTTTGCGGGTGATTGATGAGTGTGGTGAATGCATTGTCAATGATATCTCAGGAGGTGAGTTTGACAAACACATGTATGAAACAGTAGGGAAACTCGGACTGCCATACATTTTGATGCACATTCAGGGAACCCCTCAAACCATGCAGGAAGACCCTCAGTATGAAGACATCATCAAAGATATTTCCAAGTATTTTTCCGAGAAAGTTCGAAAGCTCACAAAAGCAGGTGTCAAAGATGTGATTATCGACCCTGGTTTTGGATTTGGAAAATCGCTGGAACACAATTATGATTTGCTCAACCGGCTCGATTCATTTAAGGTTTTTCAGCTGCCTGTACTGGTGGGGGTCAGCCGCAAATCCATGATCCAAAAAGTGTTGGATGTCACGGCAGAAGAGAGTCTTAGCGGAACAATTACAGCCAACACATTGGCCTTGTTGGGGGGCACTGACATTTTACGGGTCCACGACGTCAAACAAGCAGTGGAGTCTGTTGAATTATTTACCAAGCTGAAAGAAGTGGCTAATCTATGAGTTTATTCATTACGATACGGTTCCTCGATGTGCTGGACATTTTGCTGGTCGCTTTTCTGTTGTACCAGCTCTACATGTTGATCAAAGGAACGGTCGCTTTCAATATTTTTATTGGTCTTTTCCTGGTTTATTTATTTTGGCTATTGGTACGTGCGCTCAATATGGAGTTGCTCGATGCTTTTATGGGGCAGTTCATCGGGGTAGGGGTGTTGGCGCTCATTGTGGTGTTTCAGCCTGAAATTCGTCGTTTTTTGTTGTTGATTGGTAGTAATCCGCAGGTGAATAGGTGGTTGGGGATTGATAAGCTGTTTAGTACAGGAAAAGATAAATCGACCTCCGGGCAACAATTAAAGATGATTGTTCGTGCCTGTGAAGATATGTCGCGTTCAAGAACCGGAGCCCTAATCGTAGTTGCGCAGACTTCAGAATTAAAAGAGTACATACGAACCGGGGAGAAAATCAACGCCCGTATTTCTGATTCGTTGCTGGAAACCATCTTTTTTAAGAATACGCCGCTGCACGATGGCGCTGTAATTATTAATGGAAACAAAATTGTTGCAGCCCGTTGTATCATGCCGCTGACCAATAAGGAAGATCTCAATCCGTTGTTGGGTTTGCGTCACCGTGCAGCAGTTGGAATCACTGAAAATACAGATGCATTGGCCATTGTTGTTTCTGAGGAGCGGGGCGAAATCTCTGTCGCCCAAAGTGGAAAACTTACCCTGGATATTTCTGTTATAGATTTAAGCAATATCCTCGAAAATGTAATAATTGAAGTTGATGATTTGGAATAGCCTGAAAGACATAAAATTGTTTCAATACAACGGCATGGAAATTAATATTTTCGACATTGTATTGATCATTGTGTTGGTCGTCGCTGGTATTTTGGTATCCCGGTTGTTTCTTCGACTGATTAATATTATCAGTGATAAAAAGCATATTTCCAAAAGATTTACCCATTTTCTACGACAGGGTGTCCGCTTGTTTGTCTGGCTTAGTGCTTTTTTGTTTTTTCTTGAAATATTGGGTTTGAGCGTTCCAGCGGTAATGGACCACGATTTATTTCACATTAATAAGGATTCGACGTTCAGGGTATTCAATGTATTTGTAATCCTCGTCATTCTTTACTTGGTACGAGCGATGGTTTTCGTGGTAGAATACTGGTTTGATGTTCGGATTGAAAACAAGAAAATTGACAAAGGGCGGGGCCGTTCATTCATGCAGATTGTAAAATATGTGGTCTGGATGATTGGTCTCATTATCGTCATCGGTTCTTTTGGGTTTAAAGTTACCTGGATCATTGCCAGTGTCTCTGCATTGTTGATAGGTGTGGGCTTTGGTTTGCAGAACATCTTCAACGACTTCTTTTCCGGAATCATCATCTTGTTCGACGGTTCCATTGAAGTGGATGATGTGGTAGAGGTTGAAGGCGTTGTTGGGCGTGTGCTGGATATTGGCCTGCGTGTATCAAAATTATTGACCCGCGACAACCTGGTGATTATTGTGCCCAACTCTAAATTTACCGGCGATCGGATTATCAACTGGACACACAATGAAGAAGTAACCCGTTTTGATGTTCCGGTTGGCGTAGCTTACGGTTCCGATGTTCGCTTGGTGGAACGCATCCTTTTGGAGGTCGCCAAAAAACACAAGCAAATCGAAACCATTCCGTCACCATTTGTACGTTTCAACGATTTCGGCGAATCGTCACTCGACTTCCAACTTTTCTTTTGGACGGCCAACGATTTTCTGGTTGAAAACATTAAAAGCGACTTACGCTTTGATATCGACGCCGAATTCCGTTCCAACAAGGTCGAAATCCCATTTCCACAACGCGATCTGCATTTCAAGTCGAAGCACTTCGAATAACCCCAGGTAAAAAGGAAATGTAATCCCGAATTTATTTCGGGATCTCCTTGGTCCAAGGCGAAGCCGCTACTCGCAAACAGACCCTGAAACTAGTTTAGGGTGACTCATCTCTTCAGAGGTGGTACAGCTAATTAAACTTCATCTTTGCATTGCATTCCCCCCCAATTCAACTTAACTTTAGGGCTTCATTTTTTTAGCAAATAGAATCAAGTTGCATTGACAATTGCTGTTCGAAATTCAATTCATAATTTCCTTCGTGTCTTTGTGACTTTGTGTTTGAAAAATACGCTATGACAAATCGAATTACAGAACTCTTTGGAATCAAATACCCAATCATCCAGGC
>DATFMO010000401.1:0-7546 GCA_035266925.1 Sunxiuqinia sp.
CCCGTCTTGTTTTCATTCGTGAAAGATTATATTTTCAAGCTGCTTAACTGTTCAATCTAAAAATTCAAACTTAACTTAATATTCGAGCCACTAGTAGGACGAACAACTCGATAAATTTGTGTATCCAAATAGTTGCATTTCTAGATATCGATGGCAAATATAAATGTTAATTCATGGAAAAAAGCCTTTTTCAGCCAATTTGAAAACGTTAAAAATAACCGAAAAGACTCAAAGCACTTTAAGACCTTTTTGTTCCATTTTCAAAATTCAAAATAAAACATTATAACATTGATATACTGGCTATTAATGAATATTATCCAGATTTAGAAAACACTGGCACTGAATAATAAAAAACTCAATATGAATTTATGAAAACATCTGTTTATACCCTTTCTAAATAATCATTTGTTCGGAAATTATTAATTACACCAAAGCGATTGATTATAAGATGAAAAATGGGGTGATGTATTCTAAATAAAAACTCATGCATTATTCTAGATTATTTCATTTATCATTTTATTACTTTTGCTTCAAAATAAATAAAGATGGGAAAGGTGGGAAGGCGTCATTTTATTCGGTTGGCATGGCTCGCAATCGCTGCCATGGCGGTCTTTGTGTGGAATAAACTAACGCTGAATCACCAGGAGATGGGAAAGCCTAAAAAACGCATTTTCCCATTCAACAAGAATAAATCTGTCACCTTTGTTGGCAACTATATCATTGTTAACCATGAAGATGTCACCAAAGTATTATCATCACATTGCACCCATCTCGGATGCACCATTAACCAAACTGAAAATAGCCGACTGGTTTGCCCCTGCCATGGATCGGAATACGATTTAAACGGGACAGTATTAAAAGGTCCTGCATACAAAAATCTGAAAACCATACCTTCAAAAATCGTTGCCGATGGGACAAAAATTGAAATTGAAGGTTGACAAATCCGCCAAAAATCAAAAAACAACGTTTGGTACAATGGCGTTGTCCATGCTCTGGCTCGTCCTGGCATCGGGTGTATTGCTGGCCATCCCCTACCAGGTTGAAAGGCCCTACCTGAGCATCAGTACCATCATGGTCGGCAATCCATGGGCATCAATCATCCGCAACCTTCATTTCTGGAGTTCCCAGTTTTTTCTGATTTTCAGCCTGATTCATCTCTACGATCATTTTCACCACAAAAAACGAATTGGGTTTAAAAAAAGCATTGCCTGGAGACTCAGCCTGGGAGTTTTAATTATTTTCCTGGCCATGCTAACCGGCTTTTTACTAAAAGGTGATGCTGACAGCGAACAAGCTCGCCAAATTTTGCAAACCCTCGCCGAACGGATTCCGTTGATTGGCAAATCACTGGCCTATTCATTACTCGGAAGCTCAGGTAATTTTCAACTCATTTACGTCCACCATATTGCTACATTCACGGTTTTCATCGCTATCGTCATGGTGGAACATAGCCGTCGACTTTGGCCTTCAACCATTGAATTCATGCTTTCGTTTTTTGGGGTACTCGTTGTCAGCTATTTTTTCAGTGCTCCATTGCACGACAACCTTAATCCAACTGTCAAGGGGCCATGGTATTTCGTGGGTTTCCAGGAAATCCTGCATTGGTTGAGTCACCCGGAATGGTCATTATTATTGTTCCTGGCAGTTCTTGTCCTTATTTATATTGTCAATGCTGAAAGGGGAAAAGCTGTCTTTTTAAGTAAACGAAGTCTATTGATTTTTACTGGCTTTTACCTGACATTAACAATTATTGGCCTGTTTTTCAGAGGCGAACGGTGGATGTGGACCAATCCATGGAACGCCGGTTACACTTATAGTGTGTTGCACAATTTTAAAGCGCCACGGGTGAATTTTTCGCCGGACTTCAAAATGCAGGAGGCTGTTAATTCACCTGTTATTCAAGGACGAAAAGAAAGTTGTTTGGCTTGCCACACCGATACGCATGGATTTGTGGACTCCCACAAACCGGAAGCTATTGGCTGTTTCTCTTGTCATGGAGGTGATCCGTTTGCGACATCGAAAAGCCAATCGCATCGCAACATGATTCTCATTCCAGGTAATCTGGCAACAGCCCAACAAACCTGTGGAACCACACAATGTCACCCCAATATTGTTGAACGCGTACCAACCAGTATCATGTCCACGCTGAGTGGAATGATCAGCGTTGATCGATTTGTTTTTAATGAACAAAACAACTCGAACACACTGACGGACGTCCATCACCTGGGGAATTCGGCTGCCGATGAACATTTAAAAAACCTTTGTGTCCGCTGCCATTTGGGAAATCCCAAAACAGAATTGGGAGCTATAAATGAATCCAGCCGTGGTGGAGGCTGTCTGGCCTGTCACCTGAATTACAGCAATGAAGCCAAAAAAGCATTGGCTGTCAACTCTGACACCATAATGAAATTTCATCCATCAGTCAGTTTGCAGGTATCAAACAACCACTGCTTTGGCTGCCACAGCCGCTCAGGTCGGATTTCAACGAATTACGAAGGCTGGCACGAAACCACGCTGGAGGCAAGCCAAATGCCGGACAGTAGCGACTATCGTCTGGTTGAAGGCGCCCGCGTCTTTACCAAAGAGCCTGAAGATGTGCATCACAAACTGGGATTGGAATGCATCGACTGTCACCATTCCTATGAATTGATGGGCGACGGCAATCATTATGCCCACGAGGAAGATCAGCAGGATGTACAGTGTATCGACTGTCACGTGGATGGCAAACCAACAATGATTGCAACTTCCGATTTGGATAATGAATCAGCGATCATTGCAGCCCTGCGTTTCGGAAATATCAATGGCCGTGAATTCCTGAAAACAAAAAAACACGGACATGCATTGATCAACACCTACGTAGAAAATGATTCCTTGTTCTTATTGACAAAGAACACCAAAAAGAAGATGGCGATGAAAGCACCGGCCAGCATCTGCACGCGCGATCAGGCTCATGCAACGCTTTCCTGTTCGAGTTGTCACAGCCAATGGGCTCCAAGTTGTATCGGTTGTCACAACACCTACGATCCAAACGAACCAGGTTACGACATGATTAGAAACGAAGAAAAACGAGGAAGCTGGGTGGAATATATTGGTACTTACGAAGCCAAGCAACCCGTTTTGGGAATTCGTACTTCAGACAATCAAAAAGAAGTCATCCCAGTAACTCCGGGAATGGTACTCACCATCGATAAAAAGTCCTACCCGAACGCCAAAGGTGATTCAGTGATTTTTCACCGACTATTTGCACCATCAGCTCCACACACAACCGGCGCAAAAGGACGCGATTGCAAAAGCTGCCACAATAATCCGGTGGCACTTGGGTTTGGAGAAGGAAAACTGACTTATAAAACTGAAAACGGCAAAGGCATTTGGCAATTCAATCCGAAATACGAAGATGATCCTCATGACGGATTGCCCGGTGATGCCTGGACAGGATTTCTGCAAAATCGAAATGGGGCAGTTTCAACCCGCACCAACGTCCAACCATTCAACGTAAAAGAACAGCAGCAGATTCTCACGGTTGGCGCTTGTTTGACCTGCCACCAGGAGGATTCAAAAGTGATGATGGAAAGTTTGAATGATTTTGAAAGACTTTTGAGAAAAAGAAGTTCGAAATGTGTGTTGCCGGAATGGTCATCCCGATAAACAGGGACTTCCTCTGGTCGTTAGATAATTAAATTGGTCATCGGAGATGAGAATCTGACAACCGGACTGCAAACTCAGAATCGCTAAGTGCGCCACATCCAGGAAAATTATTCGGCCCAAGTGGAAATGATCTGAGTCATCCTACAAAGTTCCAGATAATTTGAAATTTGAATTAAGATAATTTGCAGTTTAATTACAAATTATCTTAATTTTATACGCATTAATTCTAATACCCAGATGATCTTATGTGGATTGAAAGAAAAAATACGGCTAAAATTGAGGAGGCTGTAAAAAAAAGGCCGGTCGTTTTGTTAACAGGAATTAGGCAGGCCGGGAAAAGCTCGCTGTTAAAGAAACTTTTTACAGATGCTGAATATGTAACACTGGATCAAGTTTTAAAAGCACAGGAAGCCGAAGAAAATCCTTCGAAATTTTTGAGCCATTTTGATAAACAAGTTATTATTGACGAGATTCAGTACGCCCCTTCGTTATTCCGTGATTTAAAAATAAAAATTGACGAAGAGCGCCATGTAAAAGGGAAATGGATTTTAACTGGAAGTCAGCAATTTGTTTTGATGCAAAAAGTTTGCGAATCGCTTGCAGGAAGAGTTACTATTTTGAACCTTGGAACTCTCTCTGCCACAGAATTGAATGAAGCTAAATTACTTGATAACAAATCTGATCTTTTATGGAAAGGCGGATTTCCAGAAGTCTGGGCAGAAAATTTAGAAGCAGGTGATTTCTTTGATGATTATATACAAACTTATCTTGAACGAGATTTGAAACAAATCGTAAATGTCAGTAGCCTGAGAGATTTTAGACGTTTTCTTTCATTACTGGCATTACGGGTTGGACAATTATTGAATTTTTCCGAAATTTCAAAAGAAGTTGGAGTTTCAGTGAATACCATAAAATCCTGGGTCAACGCACTTGAAATTTCTGGCTTGATTATCTTGCTCCCTCCCTATTACAATAATCTTGGAAAACGGTTAATAAAAACACAAAAACTGTATTTTTGCGACAATGGTCTGGTTGCTTCGTTGCTTAATATTGATTCATTGAAAGCATTTAATAATTCCTTGCATGTAGGTAATTTATGGGAGAATTTCGTATTTACTGAGTTTTTAAAAGAAGGATTTGTTGCTGGGAAGAATGTCTTCTTTTACAGAGATCAAAATGGCGTGGAAATTGATTTTGTAATTGAGAAAAATGGCAAAATTTTTCTTATTGAGGCAAAGGCAAATGAGCGCCCCGACCGAAGAAAATTAAATTTCAGAAAGGTCACACCGCTATTCAAAGAAACAGTAAATCAAATAGTTGCTTGTACCGCTGAAGAACCAAGAATGATCAGCTTAAAAGATTTTGTTGTTTTTAACCCCTTGTATGGATTTAGCTTGGGCACTCTTCTAAGCAATTAAAAAATAGTAATTAGAAATATTGCTTTTATACTTGAAAAATAGAAAGAAAGGATGGCCAGGCTAATAATAATTGGAACGGATTTTATAGACTGATCAAAATCGGTAAAAAGATTCCGGCCTTCGCAGAAATGACAGCTTATAATTGGCTTTTCGCTTTCTCCTACTCCAACTGGTTCGGATGTGTCAAGCGGTTCAAACCGCTAGACGCGTAGCCAACACTGCAAACTGAGACTGAACACTGCGATTAAAGGTCCCCCGGTGAATTCAAATTCAGAAATAGCTTTGGGAACTGAGCAATCAACTCCAACACATCCAGAAACTTAACATCCGCTTCTTTTAAAATTCGGTGTAATTTATAATCGCCGGCTTTTAATTTTTGCTCAAAAAAAACGGACATGTTCCGATGATAAAGTGCCGCCAAAGGTTCCAAACCCTTGTCTCGCTTTGGAATGACAGCCTGCACTCCTTCCCTGTTTTCCAGAAGCAATTTAAAAAGTTGTTGGTTCAGGAAAGGTGTGTCGCAACTCACGACCAAGTTCCAGTTGGTTTTAGAAGCGCTCAATGCAGCATGCAAACCGCCAACAGGACCGCAGTTTTTGTATTGATCAGGAATCAGCTCCAAGCCAATTTGCTCGTATCCCGGCTGGTTGACACTGATCAACAATTCCGAACACAAAGGCTTTAGTTGATCAATAGCATACTCAATCAATCTCTTCCCCTGAAAATTGAGCAACGCCTTATCCTGCCCCATGCGCGAGCTCTTGCCGCCGGCCAAAATAATACCTGTTAATGATTTTGAGTTCGCCATCCAGTAATGATTTCGTTCTTTTTATTTTTTCTGCAAACAGGAAATTAAAAAAATGCCTGCAAAAAGTGGCATTCATCGACGTTACTATTTCGAAAACCTTCGTCTAAATGACGAAAATAAAGAAATTAATTATGGCAAAGATTGAAGAATCACAAAAACAAGGCAATTTAATTGCACTGCTAATCGGGCTGATCATGATTATCCTGTTAATACTTATCTACTTGCTATAAATGATATTTACGTTTGGTTCACCGTATTAGCCTGTTGATTATCTAAAACAAACCGGAGGGCTCAGCATACTCTCCGGCTTTTATTTATTGCCGGATACAAATTCTTGCGTGATCCGGAAGAGCCCGAAAAATAGCCTTGAGATCATTATCCTGAAGTTGTAGACTCATAACAGGATGGTAATCCGGCACACGAAAAAGGAGAGACTGTTGTAATTTCTGCAAACCATTTTTTATATTTTGAATGAACCAGAATTTTTTTCCGTTCCAATCCGGCCGCTTGTCTGCCGGCATTCCTTTCAAGTTTAAGATGACACCATTCTTCAGGTAGAAACGACAATGCGCCGTTGATTCATTCGCTGAATCCGATGAAAGCTTATTGGGTGTGGAGCTAACTGTTGCAGCTTTACTGACCTTGACCGGCACTTTGACGATCGTGCACAAAGCGGTGTCTATTTGAGTCGACTGTCCAAATAAACCCGGGTAGAAAACTGGTGATAAATGCCTTATAAAACCATCGACTTTAACGGATTCAATCGGTGACGATTTGAGGACAACACCCTGTAATTCGAGCGCTACTAACCGGTTTTTTAAATCGATGGACAGGGTCATCGTGTTGAATTTGGCATTGTCATACCGGTTGTACAACCAGAGCTTCTGTTTGTACAATTCAAAATAGGCTGAATCGATTTCGTTGGACGACATGCCCGATTGACCGGCCGGAGTTTTCGCTTGTAATTCGCTCAATTTTTGTTGAACTGAAAGTATGGAACAAATCGTGTACTGCACCGCAATTAACAGCAAAACCAACCAAATTCCGTAACATTTCAAACCCGTTACGAGCTTTTGCTTTTCACGCCGGCAAAATGTCTTTTTCATCTTAATAGATAAAAACTTTTGCTCCAAGTGGCAAGCTCTGATACACCACTTCCAGATCTTCGTCATCCAAACGCACGCAGCCGTGGGTTACCGCTGCTCCTAATAATCGCTTATACAAAGTTCCATGAATCAAATAGCCATGGCCCAGGCTCAACGCATAATCGCCCAAAACCCCATATTCGTAGCATGACGGATTGTTAGGCGAAGGCACCGGCAAGCCGTCTTCAACGAAAGCCCAATCCGGCTTTTTCCAGACAGGGTTTGTTGTCTTTCCCTGGATGTAAAAAACCCCTCTCGGTGTTTGGAAAATCCATTGTTTTCCACCGTCCGAAGCCAGCATTTCGTAACTGCCCGTTGAGCATAGTCCTTCCCGGATTAGCTTTTGGTTTCGGTATAAAAAGAAGTGATTTTCTGTTGTGTTTACAACCAGGTAAACTCCGCCGGGCGTCAATGTATTCATTTTTTTCTGAAGGACTGCAATTTCCTTTTCCAATACCTTTTTATCCGGGAACAAATCAGTGTTTTGCCTATGATCCGCCGAACGGGCAGACAAATAAATGACCGTTCCC
>DATFMO010000402.1:0-12670 GCA_035266925.1 Sunxiuqinia sp.
GCTGCGATTAAGACGATTGATGTCCACATCTTTTTAAGTTTGGATGCCAGGATCGGGGCCAAAAAGGTAGCCGGTAAGCCGATAATCTGTACGAACAAAAGCATCCAACCTGCCATTTGAATGTCCATTGCTTTACTCAGCAAAATCGCCGGCAACCACGCAACAATACAATAGAAGATAAACGATTGCAAGCCCATGAAGATACTGATGTACCAAGCTGTTCGTGATTTCCATATAGACTGACTTACTGTTTGAATCCCGTTGTTGAGTTTGGTTTTATGTTGCGACTTTAGCTGTGGTGACCATGTTAGTAATCCGATGAGCGTCAGCAATCCCCACACGACCAGTGTATTCTTCCAGCCCAGTCCGGCGCCTTCGGCAAACGGAACACTAAGTCCGGAAGCTAATCCGGCCATGGCACACATGGCCGTGGTGTAAACGCTGGTCATCAGGCTGATTTTATTGGGGAAATCGGATTTGACGACACTGGGAAGCAGGACATTTATGGTGGCGATTCCCACGCCAACGATCAAAGTTCCGAGGTATAGGAGCCAAAGGCTTTCCGTATAGCGAATAAAAATACCGACAGTCAATATGACCATCGCAAAAAATAGCGTTTTCTCGTTTCCCCAGGCCCGACTGATTTTGGGCACCAGCGGAGAGAAAAGAGCAAAGGCGATCAAAGGAATGGTGGTAAGCAAACCGGCTTCAAGGTTGTTGATGCCGAGTGCCTGTTGGATGGTGGTTACCAAAGGACCAACACTCGTAATCGCCGGGCGAAGGTTGAAAGCCAGCAGGATGATGCCAGCGATCAACAGGAATTGTTGCCGTTTATTCTTCGAGGAAGGTGTACTCATTATTTATTATTTCAATCGAAATGCCAAAAATACCTTAAAAAGTTTAAATGATGCATAGCGTAATGGAAGTGTTTGGCCGATACTTCCAATTGCGAGTCCTTAAAAAACTGCTATCTTCGTTAGCCAAAATTTTTCAGCATGGATAATCAACTCATACAACGCATCGCCAACCAGTTGCAATTAAAATCATCTCAAGTCGAAAACACCATCAAGTTATTGGATGATGGGGCAACCGTGCCTTTTATTTCGCGTTATCGCAAGGAGATGACGGGAAGTCTCGACGAAGTGCAGATCGGCGATATCAAGGAAGAACACGCGCGATTGGAGGAGTTGATAAAGCGAAAGGATACTGTTCTGAAGACGATTGACGAGCAGGGGCAGCTGTCGGATGAGTTGAAAAGCCGCATAGAAAATTGTTTCGACAGCACCGAGCTCGAAGATATTTATTTGCCTTACAAACCCAAGCGAAAGACAAAAGCGACGATTGCGCGCGAAAAAGGGCTGGAGCCCTTGGCTAAAATCCTGATGAAGCAATTGGAGCGTGACGTGGAGAGTCGGGCTTATTCTTTTGTAAAAGGAGAAGTTGGTTCGGTGGAAGAGGCATTGGCAGGAGCACGGGATATTATTGCTGAATGGGTGAACGAAAATGAGAAAGCCAGGAATATGGTTCGCCGTGCTTTTGATCTGGGGGCGATGATCAAGGCCAAAGTGATAAAAGGAAAAGAAGAAGTAGGGGAGAAATACCGCGATTATTTTGAATGGGAAGAGCCGTTGAAACGTTGCCCTTCGCACCGATTGTTAGCTATGCGAAGAGGCGAACACGAGGGCTTTCTGCGTATTTCGATTGCCCCGGATGAAAAACAGCTATTGGAACGCTTGGACCGCTTTTTTGTGCGTGCCGGTAATGAATCCGGCGATCAGGTTCAACAGGCGGTGAAAGACAGTTACAAACGCTTGTTGTCGTCTTCCATTGAAACAGAATTTGCACAAGCATCCAAATTGAAGGCTGACCAGGATGCCATCCAGGTTTTTGCAGAAAATTTGCGCCAACTATTGTTGGCTGCTCCATTGGGACAAAAACGCGTGTTGGCAATTGATCCGGGCTATCGCACCGGTTGTAAGCTGGTTTGCCTGGATGAGCAGGGAAATCTGTTGCATAACGAAACCATCTATCCGCACAAGCCACAGGAGCAAACCAAGCAGGCAGCCCGGAAAATTGCCTCGTTGGTTGGTGCTTATCAAATCGAGGCCATAGCTATAGGAAACGGCACAGCCAGCCGTGAAACCGAACACTTTATCAAAAAGTTACGTTATGATCGCGAAGTGAAAGTGTTTGTGGTTTCAGAAGATGGCGCCTCTGTTTATTCAGCTTCAAAAGTGGCGCGCGAGGAATTTCCGCAGTATGATGTCACTGTTCGCGGAGCTGTCTCAATCGGTCGTCGTTTGATGGATCCACTGGCCGAATTGGTGAAGATTGATCCCAAGTCAATCGGCGTGGGCCAGTACCAGCATGATGTGGATCAAAAATTATTGAAGAATAGTTTGGACATGGTGGTGGAGTCAGCGGTGAACAGCGTGGGCGTGAATGTAAATACGGCCTCCAAGCATTTGTTGACTTATATTTCCGGGCTTGGTCCACAGTTAGCGCAAAATATTGTGGACTACCGAAAAGAATACGGCGCTTTCTCTTCGCGGAAAGAATTGATGAACGTTCCCCGGATGGGCGCCAAAGCCTACGAGCAGTCTGCCGGTTTTCTTCGTATCCCGGATGCTGAAAATCCCCTGGATAATTCGGCCGTTCACCCGGAATCGTATCATGTGGTTGAAAAAATGGCTTCCGACCTTTCTTGCTCCATTGCTGACTTAATGAAATCGGAAGAACTACAAAAGCAGATCGAATTAAAAAAATATCAGACTGATTCGATTGGATTGCCTACTTTGAAAGACATTCAAAAAGAATTGGCCAAGCCCGGACGGGATCCCCGAAAAAATATTAAGGTGTTTGAATTTGCTGATGGCATTTACAAAGTGGAAGATGTGCAGGCAGGCATGGTGTTGCCGGGAATTGTCACAAACATCACCAAGTTCGGCGCTTTCGTGGATGTCGGCGTCAAGCAGGACGGTTTGGTTCACATTTCACAATTGGCCGATCGCTTCATCAGCGACCCCAATGAAGTTGTAAAACTTCACCAGCATGTTAAAGTGAAAGTGGTTGATGTGGACCACGCCCGGAAGCGGATTCAACTTAGCTTGAAGGATGTTGATCAGAGTTAAGCTTCTTCGGGAATAACAGCCCAGCAGATCAAATAAATCAGCAAGCCAGGGAAGCCAGCGCTAATCAGTGAAACAATCACATAAATAACTCTTAGCAAGGTCGGGTCCATGTTGAAATACTCAGAAAATCCCGCGAGTACACCACCGATCATTTTGTTTTTTGACCGGGTTAACCGTTTTTTGTTTGGTTCCTGCATAGCAAATTAATCTTCTTCCTCTTCAAAAAGATTTTCCTGACTCTCGAACTCTGCTTCAAGGTATTCCTCAGCTTCTTCCAGAAGTTGATTAATCACCTCTTTAGATTCCGGAACTTCACTAAGCCAATGAACTTCCTGGTTAGACCAAAAATCTTCAATGTCGCTTTCAACAATGAATTTTGGCTCCTCGGTGTGAACAACAAAGATCGTGTCGGGTGCTTCCTGTGAATTGTCTGCCAATAAGAATTTGGGTAACATAGCGTTTTCTTGTTTAATTGTTTACAGGCAAATTTATGGAAAAAACTGATTGCTTTAGACCTTTATGCGTCGTTTTTACAATAATTTTAAAACATTAATATTGATTAATTTTTTCACCGTTGGCTTTCTGATCGTAAAAATTTAATCAAATTTTCTTTTTTATTTTAACAAAACGAACGGATGTGTTATTTTAGTTACCGCATTTAAGCAGGTTGTATGAACGAGTTGAACGAGATTTTATCCCAGATTGACAGTTATATTGGAGGTAGTCAGTGGTTTGTTTATCTATTATTAGGCACTGGCTTGTTTTTCACCATTTATTTGAAATTCCCGCAATTCAGGTACTTGAAGCCTGCTTTTTTGATTGTCCGCGGTAAATTTGACCGGGAAGGTGATGAAGGAGATACCTCGCACTTTCAGGCGTTGATGACTGCTCTTTCCGGAACCATTGGAACAGGTAACATAGCCGGTGTTGCACTGGCCATTCATCTTGGTGGTCCAGCTGCCATTTTTTGGATGTGGGTGACTGCTTTCCTGGGGATGACCCTGAAATTTGTTGAAGTCAGTATTTCGCATAAATACCGTGAAAAAGCGGCTGATGGAACCATTGCCGGGGGACCGATGTATTACATGCGGAATCGCCTGAATATGAAATGGCTGGCCGTTATTTTTGCGGTTGCCACTATCTTTTCATCCTTTGGATCAGGGAACCTGCCACAAATTAATTCCATTGCCAATTCTGTTTTTACCACTTTCGGAATCAATAAAATAGTGACTGGTGCTGTTTTAGCCGTTTTGCTGGCTTTTGTAATTATTGGAGGAATCAGACGGATTGCCAAAGTAACTTCGCGGTTGGTGCCGATCATGGCGATTGTCTATTTTATTGGCGCCCTGGCGGTTATTCTGTATAACTACGAAAATATTATTCCTTCATTAGTAGCTATTTTCAGAGACGTGTTTACAGGGACAGCTGCTGCGGGTGGTTTCCTGGGCGCCGGACTTAGCTTTGCCTTTAACCGGGGTGTGAACCGTGGATTATTTTCCAACGAGGCCGGGCAGGGATCAGCGCCAATTGCACATGCCACCGCCCGTGCCCACGAACCGATTTCTGAGGGGCTGGTAGCTTTGCTCGGACCATTCATTGACACCATCATTATTTGTACACTGACTGGGTTGGTGATACTTTCCTCTGGCGTTTGGAATAAAAAAATTGAAAACCAGTTTCAGGATGCTGACCTAGTAGTTTTATCCGGTCATTATGGAGAAGGAAATAAAGCAGATCAGAAAAAATTAGCGAAATTTCTTCAGGAAAAAATTGATTTGCCACTTTTTTCAGGGGATTTACAGGTTGAAAATGGCAAAGTGAAAAGTGATGTGACCATCCTGCATGCGCGTTCTGTTGCCGATTATGTGGTCGTCACCAAAGACGGTGAAGACTACACAGGCCCTTTGCCAATAACGAATGGCCGGATGCCTTATGATGGTGGTTTTGTGTTGACGGGGAAATCGTTGATACACAGTGCGCCACTGACGACCGAAGCGTATACGAAAAGTTGGTTTGGCCCTTGGGGACGTTATATTGTTGCCATTGGCTTGCTTCTTTTTGCATTCTCAACGGCTATATCATGGTCGTATTATGGCGACCGGGCGGTTAACTTTTTGTTTGGTCCCAAAGGCGAAATTTATTATCGGATTTTGTACGTTGCGGGCTTCTTTTTCGCGTCTTTTACCGATACAACAATCATCTGGGCATTTGCAGGAATTACGATAACTTTGATGACAATACCAAACTTAATTGGCATTTTGTTGTTGCGTAAAGAGATGAAAACAGAAGTGAAGAGCTTCTGGAAAGAATACGCTGATTTCTTCGGCGACAAAAAATATTTAAACGATTAAAGCTTAGTCTGAGGATATGGAAAACGATTTAAAAGAGATGTCACTTTTAGTGGTTGATGATAGCGCGATTAATCAACGCGTAGTGATGATGTCGTTGAAAAATATGCTGGGGAAGATTGAAGCGGCGAACGATGGACTTGAAGCTTATCGGAAGTTTTGTGAAAACCACTATGACATCGTGGTGATGGATGGCCGGATGCCGGTCATGGATGGTTACGAATCGACACGAAAAATACGTGCCTACGAAAAGGAGAACAGCAACGAGAAACCAGCTATGATAATTGCTTTGACGGGGAGCGACACGGACGAGGAAGCAGAAACGTGTTTGGAAGCCGGGATGAATGTCTGCATGTTAAAGCCGTTTCGCTTGAACCAATTTCTGGAGATTCTAAAAGATTTTAACTGACTTTTTGTTGATACCGTTCACATCTTTCTATTTTTGCCGTACAATTTGAAGTGATGGCGAAAATTTACCCACAAAATTTTGAATCGAAGATTGGATTTGACAAGGTTAGAGACCTGTTGAAGAGTAATTGTTTAAGTTCCCTGGGAAAGGATCGCGTGGATGAGCTTGGATTTTTGACTCATTTTGATGCTGTTCAGCTGGAACTTGCTTTGGCCGAAGAGTGTTCAACGTTGATTCGCGAGGATGATAACTTTCCGACCAGTTATTATTTTGATTTACGCTCATCACTGTCAAAAATTAGAACTGAAGGCCGGTTTCTGGAGGTCAATGAGCTGTTTGATTTGAAACGATCGCTTGAAACCATCACTGCCATTGTTCGGTTTCTCAACAACCAGAAAGAAGAATTTTACCCCAGCCTGAAGCAATTAGTTCGAAACGTTCAGGTTTTTCCATACATCAAAAATCGCATTGATCAGATCATCACACAGCATGGGCGGATCAAGGATCAGGCATCGCCTGAGCTAGCCCGAATTCGCCGTGAACTGTTCAACAAGCAAAGCAGCGTTTCCAAACGACTGCAAAGTATTTTACGTCAGGCACAGCGCGATGGCTTGGTTGATGATGATACAACGGTTTCTATTCGCGATGGCCGCCCGGTAATTCCCATTTCTTCGTCTATGAAACGACGGCTAAATGGGATTGTACATGATGAATCGGCAACCGGAAAGACGGCCTATGTTGAACCGGCAGAAGTTGTAGAGGTCAACAATGAAATTCGGGAACTGGAATATGCTGAAAAGCGCGAGGTTGTTCGCATCCTGACAGAGTTCTCAAACGATATTCGTCCGTATTTGGAAGAATTGTTGGAGCTGTATGTGTTCCTCGGGACCATTGATTTTATCCGGGCCAAAGCGCGATTGGCCATTCAGATGGATGGCATCAAACCGTACATGGAAGATACGCCACAGCTCTTTTGGGAAAAGGCGGTGCATCCGTTGCTTCGAATGACGCTGGAAAAGGAAAAACGACAGGTCGTTCCATTGACCATTGAGCTGAGTCCGGAGAAACACCTGTTGTTAATTTCAGGGCCCAATGCTGGTGGAAAATCGGTTTGTCTGAAAACGGTCGGCTTGTTGCAATACATGCTTCAGTGTGGTTTGTTGATTCCTGTGGATGAAACGAGTCGGGCAGGTGTGTTTGAGCAACTTTTTATCGATATTGGCGACGAGCAATCCATTGAAAATGATTTGAGTACCTACAGCTCGCACCTGATGAACATGAAACATTTTCTGAAGTTCACGAATGGAAAGACGCTGATTTTGATCGATGAGTTTGGAACAGGTACGGAACCTATGATTGGCGGCGCCATCGCTGAATCAATCTTAGATCAACTGAATAGGGAAGGAACATTTGGAGTGATCACTACCCACTACACGAATTTGAAGCACTTCGCAGCATCGGCTGAGGGGATTGAGAATGGGGCCATGTTGTATGATTCACATCAGCTGGAGCCCCTGTTTCAACTGCAAATTGGAAAGCCTGGAAGTTCGTTTGCTTTTGAAATAGCCCGCAAAATTGGTCTGCCGGAATTCATTCTCGAGCAGGCGACTGATAAAGTAGGGAAGGATCACATTCATTTCGACAAACACTTGCGCGACATTGTCCGCGATAAACGCTATTGGGAATCCAAAAGGCAACGCATCCGAAAAGTGGAACGCAGTCTGGATGATCTGGCAGAGAAGTATGAGCACGATTTGGGCGACATGGCGAAGCAGCGTAAACAGATCATTCAGGAGGCCAAAGAAGAAGCCGCGCGGGTGGTTGCAGAAGCCAATAAAAAGGTTGAAAATACCATTCGTGAAATTCGGGAGAGTCAGGCTGAAAAGGAGAAAACAAAGGCTCTTCGCAAAGAATTGGGTGAGTTTAAAACAGCGATTGAAACGCCGGGCGAAGCTGATGATGAATGGATCAACCGGAAGATCAAAAAGCTAAAAGAGAAAGAGCAAAAACGTAATCAGCGGCGTCCTGAAAAGCCGGAGAAGCAAGCCCATACGCCCCAAAATGAAAAAGCCGAATTGGAGTTGGGCGACAAAGTCCGCATGGAAGGACAGAGCAGCATTGGCGAAGTGTTGGAGTTGGGCAACATAAACGTGATTGTGGCATTTGGACAGTTACGTACATCAGTCAACCGTAAAAAGGTGCAGAAAGTGAGTAACAACGAAGCCAAGCGTGAGATGCGCGGCACAAACAAAACCTTGCCCAATGTGCATCGTAAATTGTCGGAAAAGCGAAATACTTTCAAACCTGAAATTGATGTGCGTGGGCAACGTGCTGAAGAAGCCATTACCACTATCCAGGCTTTTTTAGATGAAGCGATCATGCTTGACGTGCGCGAATTGCGTATTTTGCACGGCAAAGGAAATGGCATCCTGCGTGAAATGATTCGTAGCTTTTTGTCAGCCGATCCGGTTGTCCGGTCTTATCGCGACGAACATGTGCAGTTTGGAGGGGCAGGAATTACGATTGTCGAAATTAGTTAGTCTTTGCAAGATATCACTCCTGAATAACCGGGACGTTATTCTCGTTTTTGAATCAGACATTTACCATTTAGCAAACTCCTTAAATTCAAAAACATCGAACGCCTTGTTCTTGACAAGGTCTTTTCAACGACTTAAAAACTATAATTTCAGCACTATATATTGCAATCCAAATTAAGGTGTAATTTCTTTTAAAATGATAACAATAAATAACTGATAAATTACCTAAACATGTTGAAAAGAAATCTCTTTTTATTCTTCATTCTGATAGCCGGAATGACCAGCCTAAATAACATCCACGCCCAGGAATTACCGATGTCAAAACGCTTGGCCAATACCATCATGGAGCGCAGCCCGGACTATTACCGGGATGGATCAAAAACCTGGGATTATGTGATTGGCACTGTTTTGTATGGTTTCGAAAAATTGTACGACAAAACCAGTAACGAGACCTATAAAAATTACATTCAGAAATCAGTCGATCGTGAAGTTAATTCGGATGGAAGTTTTAAATCGTATAAGGAATCCGATTATAATTCCGACCAGGTCCGGGAAGGCAATGCTGTCCTTTTTATGTACGATCAAACTGGTTCTGAAAAGTATCACACAGCGGCAAATAAATTAAGGCTTCAAATTGCGGATCATCCACGTACGAGTGATGGTGGCTTTTGGCATAAAAAGAGCTATCCGTATCAAATGTGGCTGGATGGCTTGTACATGATGGAACCTTTCTATGCGCGCTATACCGCCACGTTTAATGATACAGCTTCGCTTGATTTCGATGATGTTGCCCACCAGTTCATCATCCTTGAAGAGCATGCTTGCGACACCATCACCGGTTTAATTTATCATGGCTGGGATGAGCAAAAAGTGCAGGTTTGGGCTGATCCGGAAACTGGTTTGTCATCTTGTTTCTGGGGGCGGGCAATGGGCTGGTATAGCATGGCGCTAGTTGATGTGCTGGACTATTTTCCGCAGGATAATCCGAATCGCGACAAACTGATTGCTATTTTTCAACGTTTGATGACAGCATTGGTCAATTTTCAGGAGCCAAATTCAGGCTGTTGGTACCAGGTGGTTGACTACACAACACCTGGTTATGGCCCTGAGAATGGAAATTACCTGGAAGCATCGGCGACCAGCATGTTTGTTTATTCATTGCTAAAAGGCGTGCGCATGGGCTACCTGGATCAATCGTTTCTGGCAGCAGGTGAAAAAGGCTACGAAGGAATTCTTTCTGAATTTGTGACCGAAACGAATGGTCAGATAAATCTAAATCGGATCTGTCGTAGTGCCGGACTTGGCGGTTCCAGTAACCGGATGGGTGATTTTGATTACTACATGAGTGAACCCATTGTTTCAAACGACGGGAAAGGTGTTGGGCCGTTTTTGGGTGCCAGCATTCAGTATGAAGCGCTGAAGACAACGGGAATAGCGGAAACGCAGATTTCCAATGCTGCCAGGTTATTTCCAAATCCTGCCCGTAACCAATTTACAATAGCCGGATTAGATGCGGCATCTGATCAAGTACAAGTATTCAATGCTGATGGAAGTCAAGTCCTGAATTTCATTTCTACTAAAAAAGGCGCCATTCATATTGATTGTAATAGCTGGCAATCGGGGGTGTATTTTGTAAGGGTGAAAAAGCCTGAACGTACGCAAACGCTGAAATTAGTTGTTAGATAGCCGATGTTTAATTATAACTTGAAATGACTGGTTTTATGTTGTTGATAATTAATCTATTGTATTTGTGTTTTTAGTTGCATTATCCTTATCTGGAATTGCCAAGATAAGGCCATTCACAATGAAAGCAGCAACGATCATCCAGTTGCCAATTTCGGCACCGTAAAAATTGACCACTATTTTTCCTCCAAGTGCAATGAGTCCACCGGAGATCATAGCCAAAATGCTGTATTTTTTGTTGACTTTGCGATCGGTCAATGCGGCCAGTAACGGCACGATAAAAGCACCCGAGTAAAAAGCCAGTGCAAGAAGCAGTGTTCCAATAATGGAGGTTACTTTTAAAGCAATCAAAAGGCTGACAATGCCAATGGCTACAATAAAATAGCGCGTGTTTTTCAGCGAGCGTTCATTGTTGATATCGGCAGAAAGCAATTCGCTCACAATCATTGAAGCCGTCAACAATGTCGTGTCAGCCGATGAAAGTACTGCAGAAAGCAGGGCTGCCGCCATCATTCCCGCCATCCATCCCGGGAGATAAAAATTAACTACTTCAATCAGGGCAGCGGATTTGGCTAACTCATCCGCCGGTAGGTTGTGATAGGCGAAGACCCCGATATACGCCAAAAGGAAGGCGAACGGAATCAAAATGACTGCTGATATGAATACACTTTTTCGTGCGGTTTTTTCATCCCGGGCACAAAAAATCCGGGAATAGATATCCGGTCCAACGACGTAGGTGCTTGAAAAGGTGAGCGCCAGTATTAATAGATCAATGCCCGAGAAACCACTGTTGAAGGGAAACTCAGAACTGAACGATGGAACAGCTTGTTGTGGCTCTCCCCAAAGGAAAACAGATGTTAGAATGACGCCCAGTAAAATTACGATGGCCTGAAAAAAATCGGTTTTAATAATGGAAATCTGGCCGCCAATTAGCGTGTAAACGATGAAAACAGCGGCTGAAATTAGTACACCGTAATTGTAAGGAAGATCGAAAAAGCTAAAAAGAATCTTGGCTGATGCGATGATTTGGGCAGCGACAATACCTGTCCATGCTAACGGAATAATCACCGATGCAGTTTTTCGTGCTGATTCACCGTAGAACTGCCCCAATAAATTCGTCAATGTAAATTTACCCAGCCGGTTTACTTTACCAACCAGCGGAATCAGTAACCAAAAGCCAAAGGAGCCGGCCAAAAGGTACCAGCTGGCTGCCCAACCTTGTGTGTGAGTGAGGTTCACGGTCCCTAAAATAGCCGATCCACCAAGGATTGTGGCGAGCAAACTACCGGCAATTTGAAAAGGGCCGGTTCGCTTCCCGGCAATAAAATAGTCCCGTGGATCTTTCACTTTAAAAAAGGAATAAATCCCAAGTCCAATGATGAATAAAAAGTAGATGATTAATATTGTGACTTTCATAAGACGTTGCTATCAAGGAAAATGAGATGTGTATTTTCCTGTTCTGATGCCCCAAATATACCTGAAAATTATTAATTTCATTGGCTGAAGATTAATAACACGAACAAATCTAAATGAACTAAACAATGAAAATCCTAACAACAATTCTATTGATCATTGCAACCTTTTCAATGGCTGGGGCCGAAGAATGGACCAACCTTTTCAATGGCAAAGACCTGAGTGGTTGGAAACAACTCAACGGGCAAGCAGACTATACGGTTGAGAACGGCGAAATCGTTGGCACAACAGTAGCCAATACACCCAATTCATTTTTGACAACCGAAAAGAATTACGGCGATTTTATTTTGGAACTGGACCTGTTGGTCGATAGCGACATGAATTCCGGGATTCAGGTTCGCAGCGAGAGTACGCCGGATTACATGGATGGCCGTGTTCATGGCTATCAATGCGAAGTGGACCCGTCACCAAGAGCGTGGAGCGGCGGTATTTATGATGAAGCACGCCGTGGCTGGTTGTACCCGCTGGACATGAACCCGTGTGGACGGAAAGCCTTCCGCAATGGCCAGTGGAACCACTACCGCATTGAAGCGATTGGAAATTCGATCCGTACCTGGATCAATGGTATTCCCTGCGCCGATTTGGTGGATGACATGACACATGACGGTTTTATTGCACTACAGGTACATGCAGTCAACGATCCGTCTCATGTGGGTAAACAGATTCGCTGGAAAAATATTCGCATTCAAACGGAAGACCTGGTTCAAAGTCCGTGGACTATGGTTCCTGTGGTTAACTTGATTCCTAATCAATTATCGCCAGAGGAACGGGCGCAGGGCTGGCAATTATTGTTTGACGGCAAAACCACCAACGGTTGGCGTGGTGCCGGCAAAGAATCTTTTCCGGCTAAAGGTTGGAAAGTAGAAAATGGTGAACTGATCGTTGAAGCAGGAAATGGCGGCGAGTCACAAAATGGAGGTGACATCGTGACTATGGGAGTGTATTCCACTTTTGAAGTGCAGTTGGATTTTAAGATAACCGAAGGGGCGAACAGCGGAATCAAATATTTCATTACAGAAAATTATGGATCAAAAGCATCAGCCATTGGCTTGGAATACCAGATATTGGACGATGAACGACATCCGGATG
>DATFMO010000403.1:0-7398 GCA_035266925.1 Sunxiuqinia sp.
TCCTAACACCCCTGGAAATTCAAATTTACGCCATCAACTTTCCGATCACTTCGGGCTATTGAATGTTCACATTTCCAGCAGATACCGTTCCTCCAGCGGCGACCTGAACGATTTTAAGGCCTGTCTGAACACAAGGGATCAACAGGGTACGTTGTGTCGCTTTCTTTTTGGCCAGTAGCCTACCATAAAGATCAAAAACTGTTACGGTCGCGTCTTTGGGCAATTCGTTAATAGGTTTTAGTTGTCGTATCCTTTGTCTTTTAATCCATCGAAATCAAGTCAGGCTGTGATGTTCAATGCACAAAATCAGATTTTTCCCCCCGCTATTTTGTTCCGGATGATGGCCAATATTTCTGCAAGCGATCTACCTCTTCTTTT
Source organism: Sunxiuqinia sp. (assembly GCA_035266925.1). GTDB lineage: Bacteria > Bacteroidota > Bacteroidia > Bacteroidales > Prolixibacteraceae > Sunxiuqinia. The sequence goes on from DATFMO010000403.1 coordinate 379, forward strand.
GTGATCTGGATGACAGCACCATGTTTAGGTGACGAAAAATTGGTCGCTTTCATCACCCCATCGTTGAAATGGCCAAGGTCTTTGAATGCCTTGAAATCCGAGGTTTCACTAAAGCCGAAATTATTAGGGTGAATGCTGAAAACATCGTACATGAGCACCCATTTATCTTCACCGATACGCTTCCAAAGATTGGGAGCCTCACAAGCGCCGGGCTCCTTATCGACCCATTCCGGATAAAACTGATACCCATTATGAACGCTGTCAGAGAAAGCCATTCTGATTCCCCCGGGATTTTCCTGAGCGCAGTAAGTCATGCAATAACGACCATCAGGTAAATGGTTGATATCTGCATCAAGAATCTGTATTTTGGGATTGGGATATTCGAAAAGAATTTTCGGTTTGGAAACCAATTTTGTGAAATCATCATCAGTGTAGGCGTAGTAAAGCTGTGTTTTTCCGGTGCCCAAACGCATGGTAAAATAAAGCATCATTTTATCGGCCACCGGATCGTAAATCGTTTCGGGAGCCCACGCGCAACCTTCATTTTCAAATCCGGGAATGGCATTGATATGTACATTTGTGTGTGTCCAATGAATGAGATCAAAAGACTTCATCAATACGAAACCACGATTATTGCCCCATCCATATTTTTTCCCATCACGCTCCCATTGAGTCGATCGATACCCTTTCTCCTTTCCAAAAAGATGAAGGTCCGTCATGGCCATATAAAAAGCATCATCGGGTCCACGATAAATATGGGGATCGCGTATTCCTTTTTGATCAGCGATGGTATCACCTGCAACGATTGGGTGTCCGTTATTTACGGCTGTAAATCGGTAGCCGTCCTCGCTGATAGCGAAATACAAACTGTGTGTGGGATCCTGAAAATAAACCAGCAAATACGCGCTCATGCCTTTTTCACTCTGAACTTTGGCTTTATTTGATCCTTTTGCTCCAAATGAGAAAAGAAGAAAAAAACTGAATCCAATGACAAATGATTTCACCATAACTCTCAATTTTAAAAATTTATTTCGACCATTAATTAATGTCTTATAATCAACCTCTTCGTAATTGAACCTTCACGATTTGTCAACCTGAATACATATATTCCTTCCGGCAAACCGGAAACATTCAGTTTTGTGTCGAAGGACGATTTGATTTCCTTTTGCATAACCATTCTTCCATTCAGATTGAAGATTCCAAGTTTTGAAAGCGCTGTATTGTTCCATGCAGAATAATTCACATACACAACATCATTGGCTGGTACCGGCCAAATTGACAATCGATTGTTACCAAAAGAAACAGCTTCTGACACATCAGTTGTTTGATCATTAAAAAGCCCGGCAACTTCATTGGCAGACAAGGCATAATTATATACCCTGAAATCATCAACGGAACCATTAAACAACGGATCAGATGTGTATTGACTTCGCCCTATGTAGTTCAACACAGGTTTAAAATCCATTGGACTAATACTGAATGAGCTGGATTCATCCACCAGATTTCCATTCACGTACATGCGTGCTTCAGTGCCGTCAAGTGTCACAATCACTTGTGTCCATGCTCCAATCGCCAAATGGCCCGTGTTTAATTGTTGCTCGCTGCCTCCATTCTTAATGACGAAACGCAACTTACCAGAAATTACACTTGTACTGGCTGTTAAAAACATGTTTTCAGACTCCCCATTTCCAAAGTCGAAGATACGTTGCCAGGGTGGACCACCTTTCCAATACACCCAGGTTGCAATCGTAATTGCCTGGTGATTGGTTAAAGAGTTAGGTAATTGTAAGAATGCATCGCTGCCATTGAGTGAAATTGCATTCGTGCCAACTTTCCCTGCAACGAATGATGTTCCGCTAGCACTTACTCCATGATTCAGGTTTATCGTGCTATCCAGGGTATTTCCATCAAATTGAAGATGAGCGACCAGAGCGTGTTCTCCGGTAGCGGAAGCAGAGACTTCATTTGAATAATCAGAACGATTCAGTGATTTGTCCACAGCCTTAACCACGTAAAAATAAGGACCTCCGGAGCTGGCGCTATTGTCGACAAATGAAGTTGTCGTCACATCTCTGGCAATGGTGTTGTATGAACCTCCTGCAGACTCTGAACGAAAAATAGTGTATCCTGCCACATCATTCTCAGGGCTGGCCGTCCAGTCCAGGCGGATTGAAGCGGTTTGCGCTGAGGCAACCAGGTTTTCAGGTGCGCTGGGAGCTTCGAACTCTACATCTGCATCAATCGGGATCAATCGCCATTGTTGATTTTCGCCACCATCCTTTTCCCATTGTTGGATGTTTGCAGAGTTCGCTGTACTGGCATTGGCTACTTCGATGCATTTGGCGCTGTGCCGGCTTCGAATGTAAAACCAGCCATCACCTGAGTATTCCAGGTACCATTGCTGATTTCCTCCTTTTGTGTCATCCCAAAGTTGAATATTGCCTCCATCGTCCAGTGACCAGTTCGTGATATCCGGCGCTTTGCCGCTTTGCACCGAGGTGATTGAAAAATAACTAAAATCACCACCAATACGAGAGTCCACCGGGCTGACATTCCACTGTTGTGCCGTTGAGTTTTTCACGGCAAAATATTGTACCAAATTACCGCCAACAGCAGTCATTAACATACCACTATTTCGGTTGACTAACTTATAGCGTCCGTTAATCACGGGTTGAATGTCATCTCCCCAGGTAATGTTGACCACTCGTTCAGCATTGGTTTGCCCTTGCTGGTAACCGGTGCCTCCCGGCAGCACCATCGTGTATTCGCGCTGCGGACCATGGCCATCATAGAACACATCGCGATCTTTGGATAAAAATCGATAAGTAGTTGTAGCAGCCTGCCGTTCTGACGTGCCACCAAAAGCTTGTACATTGCCTACTGGATTACGATAAACCGAAGCGGCTGTCCAGTTTGGACGATCCTCAGCATATCCCAGTCGCTTGCCATCACTTGCTTTGACAAACTCTCCCCGGGCCAGTTCTGCAGTTCCCCACCACACGCCTGTTTGTAGACCATACTCAACACCAACCATCGCCTCCATCACATTGTGCAATTCATCACCCGTCGCATGATCTTCATTGGCTCTTACTGTTTTATAAAAATTGGCAAAGCTGTCAAAACTACCCGCTAGCTGGTGGGTATTTCCTTCGTCTAATCGATCTTTTAGATAGTCGAACCAAGACAAAGCCTGGTCACAATTAAGCGTATTACCACCAGAGATACGAATATTGTCAAAATCAGGATTTTTTCTCAATTCGCCACAAATGTTATAGAAATCAGATTTCCCATTTTGTCCGGTATATTGTCCCCAGCCATAATCAGGTTCATTAAAAGGTGAAACCGAGACGACAGTTCTCCCCGCTTTCTCGTGCATTTTTGCAGTTACTTCAATCAGCTTTGCCCAATGTGGTGCATTATCCAGAAAATAGGCATCAACACTGGGGTGGTCGCAATTGAGCATCACTTTCGTAGTTGACCCAAGCCAGGTATTTATGATGCTGATTCGCTTATTGGTATTGGTTAATGCATCGCCCTGAAGTGCAGTGTCTCCAACCAACGGCTTAGTCGGCATAAACGATGACCTCACGACGTCTACATTGTCCTTCCCCATAAATGCAATGCCGCGCCGAATGTTTGCCTCGCTGAGCCAAGCCAGATCCAATCCCCAAATAATGGGTTTGGATACACCAGTATCTGAAACATTATAGGTTACTGTTCGATCAGGAATGGGTTGTGCCACCAGGTTGTCGCTAGAGCTGGCCACTTGTCCCGAAGTATTTGCAGTTTGAGCAATCGAAGAAACAGTTCCCAACCCCAAAAGCAGGATGACAACAACCATGATTGTAATTTTCATACGTTTAGATTTCGAGTTTTACTAGTTTCGTAATCATGATATCATCCTAATTCATGCGATATTCTCAAGCACAAACGACACCATTTCACATTGACAAATCTAGTCATCGATATAAAATTTTTAGGTCTTAAACGAATCAATCACTGGTCAGAAACTCTGCAAACTTGATATCATATTCGCCGATAACCCCAATTGATCAATCTATTACAAAAAAACAGGATCCATCGACAACTGAATTTTCACCCCTATTGTTACAATTGGAGGAAACGCCGACGGAAGATAAAAACAATAGAACCGAGAAATGATTAATTCCCACCCTGCAAATGTAATCGACAAGGTCATTGGCATTCATTTCTCAGTATTGAAAAAACAATTATGACACACTCCAATAAAACTGTGTATGGCGCACTGATCGCTAACATTGGCATTGCCATTTTGAAGTTTATTGCAGCCGGATTTACCGGCAGTTCGGCAATGATGTCGGAAGGAATTCACAGTACAGTGGATTCAACCAATGAATTATTGCTGCTCCTGGGGTTACGTCGCAGCCAAAAATCTGCAGACCATGAACACCCATTTGGCTACGGACAGGAAATCTATTTCTGGTCACTGATTGTTTCGATTCTCATTTTCGCCTTGGGTGGAGGTATGTCGATTTATGAAGGTATTAAACACATCCAAGAGCCTGATAAATTGACTAACCTGGCATGGAATTACGGTGTGCTGGGCGGCGCTTTTGTATTTGAAGGTGCTTCTTTTTTAATTGCTGTCCGCAGCCTCAACAAAAATAAAGGCATCAAAGGCAGCTTTTTTCAGCGAATCCGAATTAGTAAAGATCCCAGTTTGTTTGTTGTCATCTTTGAAGATGGCGCAGCACTTTGCGGATTGTTGATAGCAGCGGCAGGAATTTTTGTGGGCAGCCATTTCAACTTGCCAGTTGCCGATGGGATAGCCTCCATTCTAATTGGCCTATTGTTGGCTTATGTAGCGGTGTTGCTAACCATTGAAAGCCGTAACCTGCTGATCGGTGAAAGTGTGCAGTCATATATTGTTGATGATATCATGAAGCTGGTTAAGGAGGACCAAAATGTGGAGACACTCCGCCGACCGCTCACCATGCACATGGCTCCTGACGATGTCCTGCTTGCGTTGGACGTTCAATTCAGCCACAAGCTCAACAGTAAGGAACTCTCTCACACAATCAGACGCCTGGAATGTAACATTCGAAACGCATACCCCGAAATTAAACGTATTTACATTGAAGCTCGGAATTTGTCGGAGGAATCTCATGAAGAAATCTGAGCTAAAAAAGGAAGAGGCAGCCCTCTCGCCGGACTACCTCTTCAGTATTTATCGTATTGTTTTTTTCAAATTAATTACGGATCAAGCCAGATCAAAACGATCGAGGTTCATCACTTTATCCCACGCTGAAACAAAGTCATCTAAAAATTTCTCTTCAGAATCTGAACTTCCATATACTTCTGCAAGAGCTCGAAGCTCGGAGTTAGACCCAAATATCAAATCGACGCGTGTACCTGCCCATTTCAAGTCACCATTTTTGCGATCGTGTCCTTCAAAGAGCTCTTCGTCTTCTGAAGTTGCTTCCCAGGTTGTCCCTAAATCAAGCAGGTTGACGAAATAATCATTAGTCAATGCTTCTTTTCGTTTTGTAAACACGCCATGATTTGACTGGTCAGCATTGGCACCCAACACGCGCAAGCCACCCAACAATACGGTCATTTCGGAAGCCGTGAGCGTCAACAATTGCGCACGGTCAATCATCAGTTCTTCGGCTGATACAGAAAATTTCGTTTTCTGATAATTGCGGAACGCATCAGCTTCCGGCTCCAGGTAACTAAATGCTTCCTCATCCGTTTGCTCCTGCGACGCATCAGCACGTCCTGGGGTAAATGGTACGGTGATCTCATGACCGGCATTCTTTGCTGCTTGTTCTACGCCGGCACATCCACCCAGCACAATCAAATCAGCCAATGACACTTTTTTATTACCAGACTGTGCGTTGTTAAAGTCTGCTTGAATACTGTCCAGTTTTTGCAGCACTTTAGAAAGTTGTGCAGGGTTATTGACTTCCCAATCCTTTTGAGGAGCCAAACGAACGCGTGCACCATTGGCACCTCCGCGTTTATCGGAACCTCTATAAGTAGAGGCAGACGCCCAGGCTGTTGATACCAACTCAGAAACTGAGAGTCCTGAGTCCAGTATTTTTGCTTTCAACGAAGCAATGTCCTGGTTTTTGATTAACTCATGTGTAACCTCAGGAATCGGATCTTGCCAGATCAACTCTTCTTCGGGAACTTCTGGTCCAAGATAACGGGCACGTGGTCCCATGTCACGGTGTACCAGTTTGAACCATGCCCGGGCAAATGCATCAGCAAATTCCTCCGGGTTTTCGTAGAAATGTCGGGAAATCTTTTCATATTCCGGATCAAACCGCAATGAAAGGTCTGTGGTCAACATAGTAGGCTTGTGTTTCTTTGATGGATCGTGTGCATCAGGAATGATATCATCTGCATTTTTAGCAATCCACTGATGAGCTCCAGCCGGACTTTTGGTCAATTCCCACTCGTAGTTAAACAGGTTTTCAAAAAAGTTCATGCTCCATTTTGTGGGGGTCTTCGTCCAGGTTACTTCCAGGCCACTACCAATCTGGTCACCGCCTTTTCCACTTTTATAACTACTTTTCCATCCCAATCCCTGCTCAGCAATACCTGCGCCAGCTGGTTCAGGTCCAACATATTCATCGGGATTAGCCATACCATGTGTCTTTCCAAAGGTATGCCCACCGGCAATCAAGGCAACGGTTTCGTAATCATTCATCGCCATACGACCAAAAGTTTCGCGAATGTCAATAGCTGCTTTTTTGGGATCAGGTTCCCCGTTTGGTCCTTCCGGGTTTACATAGATCAATCCCATTTGCACGGCAGCCAGGGGATTCTCCAAATCACGATCAGCTTCGTACCGTTTGTCGGCCAGCCACTCACCTTCTGCTCCCCAATAGATATCTTGTTCCGACTCCCATATATCTTCGCGGCCACCACCAAAACCAAATGTTTTGAAGCCCATTGATTCAAGGGCACAGTTTCCGGCCAGAATCATTAAATCAGCCCACGAAATTTTCTTGCCATATTTTTGCTTGATGGGCC
>DATFMO010000404.1:0-5568 GCA_035266925.1 Sunxiuqinia sp.
TAACTTCTGCGATTTTAAAAAATATAATTCCATCAGGTAGTAAGATAATTCCAGAAAAGTGGTAATTTTCGGATGTGTCGAATTTTAAAAACCAAAGTCAACATGAGTAGCAAGGATGCAGCTATCAACCAAAAGAATATTGATAAGTATTTCAAAGGATGGATTGGCGTTTCCGTTTCGAATAGCAAGTCACCTGAGGAAAGCCTATCTACCTTGTTCCTGGAATTTAGTTCGCAATGCCATGCAACCAGTGCTTTTCTTTTTCTAAGCCAATGGCAAAATTTCCAGTCCGAACAATCATTGCGTTTCTCGTTGATTGAGGAAACGGACGGACAATTATCCTGTTACTTTTACACGCCGGGAACAACATTCTCCAAAAAGGCAACATTCAAAGGAAACTTCAATCTAAAGAAAATTAAGCAGTTTAATGCTGACCGTCAAAAGCATCCAGAATACCAGGTTGTGACCCGATACGCCGATAAAAATTACGACGTAAGCGAGGTGGAAGACAAACAAGATGCGAAAGTTCGGCTAAATTCTGTCACCTTCAAACGACGTGGTAAGGTTAAAGAGGGGAAGGCTCAGGTGGAGTGAAGGGTGGAGATTTAATTTTGTTAAGATGAGTTGAAAAAAACTATCTTTGGAAATAAAAATGATTCCTTTAGACAAAGATTTACAATTACCGAAAAGGACTTTGGCCGAATTTGGAGAAATTACCAAAAGAGTCTTGTATTATCTTCCAAATGTTTTAAGCGGTATCGAAGAAAAGAACAACTACAAAATTTATTCTTCTCAAATAGCAGGTACAACGAAATTTATCCGACCAATAAACAAGAATTTATTCCTTCAAAATCCTGAAGATTTTGCCCAATTTTTTAAAAGTTTGAGCGAAGTTTTCAGGAAGGTCAAAGCTGGGTCTACTATTCTGGATGAGGAAAGGGATATTGTAGATCGAACGATTTATACCATTCAGCAATCAATAGGGGCGGGGCTTGATTTGGTTGTAAATCCAAATAGTGCAAGAAAACATGTTGGAAATCGATTTGAAGAATTGATTAAAGTTATTTTTACGGAAATTGGTGTTGCCAATAAGAAATTAGTGCTTCAAATTCCTTATGAAACTGATGAAGGATTGAAAACTTATAAGTGCGAAAACGATCTGATTTTATCCCCATTTCAAAAAGTAAGATCGACCGTTGATAGCTTGGATGAAAAGGAAGTGGTTGTCTCTGTTAAAACCACATCGAAAGACCGGATGGGTAAAATGTTTATTGATAAAATCCTATTGGAGCGTTTCGTTCAACATCCGCAAAAAGTAATTGGGATTTTTCTAAACGACGTCCAGCGAAAAGAGAATAATAATATCAGTTTCACCTTGGTGTCGGGGTTGTTCATGGTTTATACAAAGTTTTTAACCAAATTGGATGGGGTGTATTACTTGGATCCTCCTCCGAACGCTAGTAAACAGCCATACTCTGGACATATGAAGAAGTTCTCGGATTTGATCTCAGATGATTTAAAAGTATTGCTAACCCCTTAACTGAGTTCTTCTTTTATTGGATTCTTTTTCGTCTTTTGCATTGAAAATTCTGTCGATATGTTCGTTGTCGCTAACACGTTCCCGGATTATGTCACAATATTCTTGTTTCAGTTCAGTTCCAATCCATTTGCGTTTATAGGCTTCGGCAACCGCAAATGTTGTTCCTGACCCTCCAAATGGATCAAGGATTAGGCTGTCTGGGTTGGAAGACGATAGAATAATTTTTCGAAGAAGTTCGACTGGTTTTTGAGTTAAATGAGGATATTTTTCCCATGCCCCATTTGAAATTGTTGGAATTTCTAAAACATCTTTGGGTTTAGCTCCGAGTGGGTTTGGCTCCCATACATATTCTTTCTTATTCCCATTGGCATATTGTGACGTTTCTGCTTGAGTTCGTTTTGGATATTTCAGTGTATGCTGATTATAGGGCACCCTAACTTCATCGATGTTGAAAATGAAATCTTTTGATTTTCTAAAATGCAAAATACTCTCATGTGATCGTCCCCAATCTTTTCCAAGATTTGCTTTATTTCTATAAAACCAAATTAGCCATTTGCAGCCTTTAAACAGATGAGAAGCGGACCATTTTATATCGGCTAAAATTTCTGAAAATCCGCAAATAAACAAAGATCCATTTTTCTTCAACACACGGTGCGCTTCCGAAATCCATTCCATGCTCCAGTCGACATACTCTTTTTGACTTGAAAAAGTATCCCACTCTGCTTTTTTGATGTTGTAAGGTGGATCAGCGAAGATCAGGTCAACAGAATTCGATTCAAGTTGTTTCAAGAACTTTATAGCGTCATAATTATAAAGTTTGCCATAATTGCTTGAAAAGCAAGGTTCCAATGGTTCTTTAGCCATGGTTTTTGGTCGGTATTGAATCTCCAGTTGTAATTCTTCAACTAAATTTTTAACCTGTTCTTCGGAGTAGACACGATAATTATTAATTGGATGACGGGAACTTTTGAATTTTCCATTGTTATCCCATCTTCTGAGCGTTTCAGAGCTAACATCAAGAATTTCTGCTGCTTGTCGAATTGATAAATATTTTTCCATATCCTTAAACAACCTTATACAAGTTTGCACATCAAATATAGATAAAATAACTCAAAGCTTATATTGTCATCGGTCAATTTCTAGAAGAATTTAAAACGTTTTTTTCAAACTTCGATCAATTAAGATCAGCACTAAAGAAAATTGGTCTTCGCCTCCTTCGTGTTCTTTGCGGTCAAACCCGAATTTATTTCCTAATTTTACATCGTTTTGGTGGCTATTGATCGATTCGGTCATGCCTTAATGAGGGAATCCGGTGTAAATCCGGAGCAGTTCCCGCTGCTGTTAGCCTTAATGAAACTTTTTGAACCCCGGCCACTGTTCGGCAACTGCCGGATGGGAAGGCCTCAGAAAGTAAGGTGAGCCAGAAGACCTGCCAGAGCAAATTGTTTAACCGGATCTTCGGGAAAAAAGATCGTCGGGAACACGGTTCCTGCCAATTCGATTTCTCTGAGGCACAATGCCTGATTTTGAATGATGAACACACGTAAGAAATTTTTGAGTTCCCTGATTTTGGTGCTTTTGGTGGTTGGCCAGGCGATGGCGCAATATCCAAAACGCATTATATCCTTGGCACCCTCGCTCACTAAAAACCTGTACTTATTACATGCCGGTGATTTGCTGGTTGGTTGCACGAATTATTGTCACCTTCAGAGTGGCACACATGCCGAAGTGGTGGCCACAGCACTTGATGTCAACTTTGAAAAAGCGGTGCTGTTGAAACCTGATTTGGTGATCACCACTACCCTGTCGAGTCCGCGAACCATTGATACCTTCAAAAAGCTGGGTGTGAAGGTGCTGGTATTGGAAACACCAAAATCCTTCGATGAAATTTGCAATCAGTTTATTCGATTGGGCGAAGAAGTGGGCAAAAAAGAGCTGGCCGAGGAAATCATTGCCAAATCAAAAGAGCAAATTGAAGGCATCAGGCAGAGAGTTCCGAAAGATATCCCGCATCAGAAAATGTTCATGCAGATTGGCGCCAAACCATTGTTCACGGTGGTGCCCAATACCTTCATGAACGACTTCATCACTTTTTCGGGCTGCGAAAATATTGCCTCTGACTTAAAGATCGGCAGCATCACCCGCGAAGCTGTGCTGGTGCGCAATCCCGATGTGATCGTCGTCGTGTTGATGGGGACACTGGGGGCGGATGAAAAAGACGAGTGGAAAACCTTTACCAACCTGAGTGCCGTAAAGAAGAAGCAGGTTTTTACCATCAATGCAGATGATGCCTGTAGTCCGACACCATTGTCATTTGTTGAGGCATTGAATGAATTGATCGGGATGATATACAAGTAGGAAGTTCATGAGAAGGCGATTCACAAACTCATGGACTGATGAACTGCTGCACTCATGTTAAAAAAGCAAACAGTGATAACACAAGGGAAATACATCAAATGGACGATTGCGCTCGCCGTTATGTTGGCACTTTTATTGGGTGCTGTGGCCATCGGTCTGTCGATTGGCGAACTGAAAATCAGCTTGGGCAATGTCGTCCGGTTGCTGCTGCATGGTGGCGACGAAAACAACATCCAATACATGCTGATCACCAAAATCCGTTTGCCGCGTGTGGTGTTGGGCATTGCCGTCGGCGGCTCTTTGAGCTTGGCCGGCGTGATATTGCAGGGCATCTACCGAAACCCGCTGGTGGAGCCGTTCACGCTGGGTATTTCCGGTGGCGCGTCGTTGGGTGTTGCGACAACGATCGTACTTGGTCTGCAGGTTTCGATGGGCTCTTTCATGCTGCCATTGTCCGGCTTCATCGGTGCTTTCCTCATCATTTTTCTGGTGTACACGTTGAGTTCCCGAAAAGGCGCCATCAACGTTCAGAACATGCTGTTGACAGGCGTGATGGTGAGTTTTATCGCTTCATCGGCCATGATGTTTTTAATGGCGATCACCAGTTCCGAAAACCTGCACGGCATCATCTTCTGGATTATGGGATCGCTGGATGAGCCGGATACCTTTCTGATCAAACTGACGCTTTTTTCAAGCTTGCTGGTGTTGGTTATTTCGTACCTGTTTGTGCAGCCGTTGAACGCCCTTCGTTTGGGTGAAGAAAAAGCGCTGCATCTTGGCATCAATACGAATGTGGTGATCCGTGTGCTGTTTATTTTAGCGTCTTTGCTGGCCGGAATCTGTGTCTCGGTGGCCGGTGTCATTGGATTTGTGGGACTGATCATTCCTCATGTGATCCGCCTTTTGTTTGGCTCCGACTACCGCTTTTTGTTGATCGCCTCATTCTTAACAGGCGGCATTTTCCTGGTGCTATCGGATGTGGTGGCCCGCACCATTATTTCACCCAACGAACTGCCCATCGGAGTAATTACCGGCATCATTGGCGGCGTGGTTTTCATCGTGCTCATGGGGCGCAAAAAAGGAGGCAAGTAGCATGGAACAAGCTTTTTTCAACATCGATAATTTTGCTTGCGGCTACCCCGGCTTCAAGCTATCGGATATTGGGTTCAGCATGAAAAAGGGAGCTTTTACCGGCATCATCGGGCCGAACGGTTCGGGAAAAACCACCTTGTTCCGGGGGATCACTGGGGCATTGCCTACCCTAAATGGTCAGGTTTCACTGAAAGGAAAACACCTGCACGATTTATCTTTGAAAGAACGGGCACAAAATATTGCCATTGTTAGCCAGTTTGTCGATAGTGATCAGATCAGCGTTGAAGATTACGTGTTGCTGGGGCGCATTCCGTATCACAGCCGGTTCCAGTTTTTCGAGTCGAAACAAGATTTTGCCAAAGCGCAGAAATACATGGAGCTGACGGATGTCTATCAATTTAAAGAGAAACTGATGACCGAACTGAGTGGCGGCGAACAACAACGGGCAGCCATCGCGCGGGCGCTCACACAAGAACCGGAACTGTTGTTGCTGGACGAACCCACCGCTCATCTGGACATCACCCACCAGGTGAAAATTCTGGATTTGCTGAACCGGCTGAACCAGGAAATGGGGCTGA
>DATFMO010000405.1:0-4665 GCA_035266925.1 Sunxiuqinia sp.
AAGTTGTATCAGAAGAAACTCAGCAAGCTGAAGAAACAGCCGCTACTGAAGAAGTAAAAGAAGAGGCCAAAACTGAAGAAACAGCACCGGAAGAAGCTAAAGCTGAAGAGGTAAAAGCCGAAGACACAGAAAAAGAAGAAGCTGAAGCAGAACAAGAAGAAGTAAAAGCTGAAGAGGCAAAAGAAGAATCGGAAGTTGTAGAACCAAAAGCTGAAGCTGAAACAGAAACCAAAGAAGAAACTGCAGCACCCGCAGCCGAAAACGAAGAATTTGACTGGGATGCATTGGAGGCCGATGATGAAGGTTTTGCGGGAAAGAAAAATAGTGAGCTCGTTGATCTTTATGACAATACACTGAACACCGTCCAGGAAAAAGAAGTATTGGAAGGAACCGTAATCTCCATGAACAAACGCGAAGTCGTTGTTGACATCGGTTACAAATCAGACGGTATTGTAAGCTTGAACGAATTTCGTTACAACCCTGAATTGAAGGTTGGTGACACCGTTGAAGTTTACGTTGAAAGCCTTGAAGACAAAAAAGGCCAAATGATCCTTTCGCACAAAAAAGCACGTGCAGTCCGCTCTTGGGACCGTGTTAATGATGCGTTGGATAAAGACGAAATTATCAAAGGATACATCAAATGTCGCACAAAAGGGGGTATGATTGTCGATGTATTCGGCATTGAAGCTTTCTTGCCAGGTTCTCAAATCGATGTGAAACCTATCCGCGACTACGACATGTACGTGGGTAAAAGCATGGAATTCAAAGTGGTTAAAATCAACCAGGAATTCCGTAACGTCGTTGTTTCACACAAAGCATTGATTGAAGCAGAGCTTGAACAACAGAAGAAAGAAATTATTTCTAAACTTGAAAAAGGTCAGGTACTTGAAGGAACTGTTAAAAACATTACTTCATACGGAGTATTTATCGACCTTGGTGGTGTTGACGGATTGATCCACATCACGGACTTGAGCTGGGGACGTATTTCTCATCCGAACGAAATCGTTGAATTGGATCAAAAACTGAACGTTGTAATCCTTGATTTCGATGATGACAAAAAACGGATTGCCCTTGGCTTGAAACAATTGACTCCTCACCCATGGGACAACCTGAACGCCGAGCTTAAAGTTGGCGACACTGTGAAAGGTAAAGTTGTTGTTATGGCCGACTACGGTGCATTCGTTGAAATCGCTCCGGGAGTTGAAGGTTTGATCCACGTATCAGAAATGAGCTGGTCACAGCACTTGCGCAGCGCTCAGGACTTCCTGAAAGTTGGCGACGAAGTAGAAGCTCAAATCCTGACATTGGACCGCGAAGAACGTAAAATGTCTCTCGGTATCAAACAACTGAAAAAAGACCCATGGCAAGATATCGATACCAAATTTGGTATCGGAACTAAACATCACGCAACTGTTCGCAACTTCACCAACTTTGGTGTATTTGTTGAAATTGAAGAAGGTGTTGATGGATTGATCCACATCTCAGACTTGAGCTGGACCAAGAAAATCAAACACCCATCTGAATTCACTTCAATTGGTGCTGACATCGAAGTTGTTGTGTTGGACATCGACAAAGACAACCGTCGTTTGAGTCTCGGCCACAAACAATTGGAAGAAAATCCATGGGATGTATTCGAAACGATTTTCTCTGTTGATTCAATCCACGAAGGAACTGTTGTTGAATTGTTTGACAAAGGTGCAACGATCGCCCTTCCTTACGGTGTTGAAGGATTTGCAACTCCTCGCCACCTGGTGAAAGAAGATGGTTCAAAAGCCAGCCTGGATGAAAAACTGGATTTCAAAGTGATTGAATTCTCAAAAGCAGCAAAACGGATTATTCTTTCTCACTCTCGTGTATTCGAAGATGAGAAGAGAGCCGACGACACTGCTAAAAAGAAAGCTCAAGGCAAACAAACAGCCAAAGCAATGAAAACTGTAAAAGAAAGCCAGGAAAAAACAACGCTTGGTGATATCAGTGATTTGGCAGCTTTGAAATCTCAGATGGAAGCTCAGGAGAAAAAGGAAAAATAGCGAGATCTCCTATCAATAGTTCCAACAGAAATTCATAATTTCGTTACATGGAATTTGAAGTAACAAAGAAAGAGGATCACGTTATCGTCAAGATTTTATCGCAAAAGCTTGACACGAATAATGCTCCCGAGCTAAAATCAGAACTGGTCGTTCTTGGCAATGATGGCGTACAAAATATCATCTTGGATATTAGTAACTGTAGTTACGTGGATTCATCAGGATTAAGCGCTATTTTGGTTGCCAACCGACTTTGTGAAGATGCAATAGGAACATTTATTCTGTGTGGTCTGCAGCCAGATGTAGAACATCTAGTACATATTTCAATGCTTCACACCGTATTGTTGATTACCAAGGATGTGGATGAAGCTGAGAAATTGCTGATCGAAAAAGGCAAATTATAAACAGGAGATCCTGTATGCAATTGCCCTTTGAATTAACAATCCTCGGAAGTAGTTCAGCTGTACCTACTTCTAAAAGATACCCAACCGCTCAAGTGCTCAATGCGCTTGGGCGGTTCTTTTTAATTGATTGTGGCGAAGGAACCCAACATCAGATCCGAAAAAACAAATTGAGCTTTGGGAAAATCAACCACATCTTTATTTCCCACTTGCACGGCGATCATATTTTCGGACTGATTGGGCTGATTTCGACCCAAATTTTATTGGGTCGAAGAAATGACTTGCACATCTATGCCAATTCAAATCTTCAAAAACTCATCCAGTTTCAGCTCGACTTCCTGGGTAATGAAGAACTCGGCTTCAGGCTGGTTTTTCATCCATTGAACTTCAAGAAAAAGCAGTTGATTTATGAAGACAAACGAGTCACCGTCACCTCATTTCCATTGAATCACCGGATTCCCTGCAATGGGTTCTTATTTCGCGAGAAGGCAAAGGAGCCCAACATCATCAAGGAAATGGTGAAAAAGTACCGGATCCCAATCAAAGAAATTAAAAATATCAAGGCTGGAGCTAATTTCACCACCAGCAAAGGCGACCGCATTAAAAATGAAGATCTCGTTGTTCCTGCTCCGAAAGCCCGATCCTATGCTTTTTGCTCGGACACTGCTTACTTTGAACAGCTTGTGCCCATTATAAAAGGAGTCGACTTACTTTATCACGAAGCGACTTTTGCCGACTCCGAAAAGGAAATTGCTCAAATGACGTTTCACAGCACCGCCAAAGACGCTGCGAAAATTGCCCAACAAGCTGGCGTTGGAAAACTGCTGATCGGACACTTTTCGGCCCGCTACAAAAATCCCGAGCTGCTTTTGGAAGAAGCGCGAAGCATTTTCCCGGAAACCGATGCCGTTTTCGAAGATGATCAATATTCAGTGAAACACGATCAATAGAGTGGCAAATCTGGTTCGCCTTCAAAAAACTCTTTGTTAAAATTAACCAGGAACAATTCCTTCACCGGGCGGGTAAAAGCAGTGTATAGCCAGCGTAAATATTCAATATTGAGCATGTCTTCTACCAAATATCCCTGGTCAACAAAAACAGCATCCCACTGTCCACCCTGTGCTTTATGACAAGTTACCGCATAAGCAAACTTCACTTGTAAGGCATTGAAATACTCATTCTCCTTGATTTTCTCCCACCGCTTTTTCTTATTTGGAATATCCATGTAATCTTCAGCTACCGCTTCAAACAAACGTTGGTTGTCCTCGTAACTCATCGAAGCTGTTTCAATAGACAACGTTTCAAGAATAATTTTGCAGTCAATTTCCAAATCGTCATAGTCAATAAATTTGAGGCAGACATTGGCAAAATGAAAACCGTACAATTCCTCATAATTATAAATGCTCAACACCTCAACAATATCACCATTGGCTATAAAATCAAGTCGTTTGTCCTCTCCAATCCAGAAATAATTATTTTTAACAACCATCAACAAGTCCCCCACCGTCAGCTGCGCCTCCCGGTAAAGAATGGTGGACCGGATACCTTCGTTAAATTTGTTGGCTCGCTTGTTCGACCGCGTAATCACCATAGTTTGCTGCTCACCAAACCTGTCGTAACAATTGCTGATCTTTTCAATCAACTCACCTCCACTAATCCGAAAGAGATCCGGGAAGTCCATTGTCTCGATCGGGAAATAAGTCATTGGAAATTGATTCTCGCTAACCAGTGTGCGAATGTTGGTTGCGTTGTGCAAAATACCGGAATCCAGCTCCTGCCGCACCACATCCACCAACTCATGCTCGTAGACTTCTGCTCCGTACAATTCCAATTCATGCCGGTCAAGCGCTGGACTGATTTCCATGCCAACCGGGGGCAACTGCGCGGTATCTCCAACCAATATCAATTTGCAATTTTGTCCGGTGTACACGAATTCATATAAATCATCCAACACACGCCCTGAGCCAAATAGCGAATTATCGGCAGCCGCATTGGAGATCATGGATGCCTCATCAACAATGAAAAAACAATTTTTCATCAGGTTACGATCCAACACGAATTTTCCAAAACCATCAGTTGTCGTTTTCTGGCGATAAATCCGCTTGTGTATGGTATAGGCATTTTTACCTGTGTATGAACCGAGAACTTTTGCAGCACGGCCAGTTGGCGCCAATAAAGTCGTTTGAAATTTGAACAGATGAAGTGTCTTCACCAGCGCGTTCAACATGCTGGTTTTT
>DATFMO010000406.1:0-2417 GCA_035266925.1 Sunxiuqinia sp.
GCCGTTCATTGCAGCTTTTGCAGCATCGGCGCTCAACAACTGGCAGTATATTTTTCCTATTTATGCTGTGGTGACTTTGCTGTCAACCATTTGGCTACTTGCCACCCCAATCCATGAAGCGCCGATTATAGCCGAAGCCAACTCGTTTGGAAGTGTCATGGGTTTGTTGAAGGACAAGACCATCTTCCTTTTGTTCCTGGGGATTTTGTTTGTGGTTGGCGTTGATGTGGGCATCAATACGGCATCGTCGAAAATATTGATGGAACGGGCCGGGCTTGACTCGATCCATGCCGGTTACGGGCCGAGCGTCTATTTTGCCTTCCGCACGTTGGGCACTTTTTTAGGGGCGTTTCTTTTGGCCCGGTATTCATCGTCTAAATTTTACAAAGCCAATATTGTGCTGGCCGTGGGCGCCTTGATTGCGCTGATTTTTGCGGGTGGCGAATTCGTGATCTTCGCACTGTTTGGCGTGATCGGTTTTACCATTGCCAATATTTTCCCGATTATCTTCGGCATGGCGATCCAGAAACGTCCGGACAAGGCCAACGAGATTTCCGGCTTGATGATCACCGGCGTGTTCGGTGGGGCTGTGGTACCCTTCTTCATGGGGCTTGCATCTGATGCCATTGGTTCGCAGGTTGGGGCTGTGTTGGTTATTTTGGTTGGCGCTTTGTATTTGACGTACGCTGCGTATGCGATCAAGGTGGAGGGGTAATATCTAAATAACCAATAAAAAATAATTAATATTATTACTATCTTCCAGCCAGTCGAAAAATTACTATTGCAAATCGAATAATTGAAATTTATCGTTCATTTTATACCATCATCTTTAATATTTGACTTATTGAATGAATCGTTGTTTGGGTATTTTTGTAAGGTGAAAAAACGACATCAAATCAACTCAAATCCTAACGGATCAGACACTATGAAAAAGGGAGGATTCAGGTTCAAAAGCCAATTAGTCTACATTGCAATATCAAATATTCTATTTGTAGCTTCCGTTGGATCTGCCAAAGCAATTGAAAAGCAGTTTGTTACAAGTGTGGTTGATCAACATGTAGAACTAGCGGCACCGATCGAATTTCATATAAAAAATTCGAGTAATGCAGTACAAAACAGTACCATTACGATTAATAACGAAGATGCGTGGGTGTTTTTCGATAATGTCAGGCCACAAGATGTGATTACGAATTATGCTTCTTCAATTCATATTGGGGCTGGCGTCTTAAATCCGGGGACGAACGGCAGGGTCGCTATCTATGCACATGGTACTGTTGTTATGCCCTATGGCGCAGGCTTTAAACCACTCACGGTATATAAAGAAGACAACTTTACAGGAGACAGCACATCAATGGCTGTTCAGACTTATTATAATTCGCTTGGTAATTTCGATAATGCCATTCACTCGTTTAAATTGAAACGAGGTTACATGGCCACTTTTGCCAATAATTCAGATGGTACTGGTTATAGCCGGGTTTACATAGCAGACAATGAAGATTTAAACATTTCGGAATTACCGCCAGAGCTGGATGGTAAGATTTCTTTCATTCGTGTGTTTAACTATCAATGGGTAACTAAAAAAGGCTGGTGTCAAACAGGGAGTAGTGCTAAAACTTCCGCAGATAAGACCAATTCTACCTGGTACTATAGCTGGAGTGCCGATCAGACGAGTACCAGCAACTTAGAATATTCTGTCATCAAACAAAATTGGAGTTGGCCAGGATGGAATGAAATCAACAATAAACAGGATATTTCCCATTTGTTGGGATATAATGAACCCGATCATACTGAACAATCAAACATAGCCGTGGATGATGCGGTTGCTCAATGGCCGGAGTTTCTGAAGTCGGGATTGCGGGTTGGAGCTCCGGCAACCACGAACTTTGGCTGGTTGTACGATTTTATTGATCAATGTGATGCCAGGAATTATCGTGTTGACTATGTCGCTATCCATGCTTATTGGGGCGGTAAAAGTCCTCAAAGCTGGTACAATGATCTCAAATATATACATGAGCGGACCGGACGCCCAATATGGATTACAGAATGGAACAATGGGGCGAACTGGACCAATGAATCGTGGCCAGACAGCAACCACGCATTGACCGATGCCAATGCCACCAAACAACTCAATGATTTAAAAGGGATTCTCCAGGTATTGGATACAACTTCTTTTATTGAACGCTACTCAATTTATAACTGGGTGCAGGATTGTAGGGCAATCATTCTGAACGGGAACTTGACACCAGCGGGCGAATATTATGCGAATGATACCTCTACCATTGCATTTACCCATAAAAATGAAGTAATTCCACATTGGAATAATGCCGCAAACCCCAAGTTGTCTTTGGAGTTTTTGGCAGCGACCAGGCAAATTAAACTGACGTGGAATGACCCCAATGGTGAACTAGCTTCCAGAG
>DATFMO010000407.1:0-3236 GCA_035266925.1 Sunxiuqinia sp.
GGGTTGGCTGGACTGGGCTACCATTGTATTTTGATCGCCCGGAACCAAGAACAGATGGAAGAGCTGGCCGGGGAAATCCAGGAAGCAGGAGGCGATTCTTCTGTTTTCGCTCTGGATTTAACCAATGAAAAAGCCTTGCTGGAAGTGCTAACAAAGATTAAGAAATACTACCCACGAATTGACGTTCTGGTTAATAATGCCGGGATGTATATTGGTGGCAACCTGCAGATGCAAACCGATGAATTCCGGCAACAACTGGAACTCAACCTAACCCTGGCTCCTCCGGATTTACACCAATATTGCACAAGATGTGCTGGTCAGAATTTGCAATTCTGACCCTTGTAACCTGGGATTTGCAATCCCCGTCCTGCCCCTCGTTTGAGCGAAGCGGTAACGAGGGGCTTGCTGTCCTGAGTTTGTAACTCATTTCACAATGTTGTTTGAACATGCACAAATCCTTTCTCACCAGTATAATCACGTGCCGAACTGTAAAGATAATCTTCCGCCCTGTAAACAATTATTGCCCGGACCGGATTTTCATGCGTATAATTAATCCGTTACTCAATCAACCTTGTCTGATCTAGCAAAATAGCATGGTTTGTTTCCTGCCAGAATTTATAGGTTTTGATCCGATTATCAAATTTACCTGCATATTTGAAACGGTACAGCATCCATTCCTTTCGGCTTTCCGGCTCTTTTTCAATCATTTTCAGAATGGTCTTTGCTGTAAATTTTTTAAAATCGCGAATGATGTCACTGATCCTGTAGTCTTCTTTTGCTCGACATACCAGATGAATATGGTTTAACATCAGGCACCACGCAAATACCTCAAGACCCTTATTCTCGATACAGTAATTCAAGGAATCAGCTATGACAACTTTATATTCCTTTCGGGTGAAAATAGCAATCCAATCCTCATCGGTGAAAGTAAGGAAGTATGTGGCATTTTGATCTGTGATGAAATAGTTGTCTGCTGACATTTTTGAATGAAAAGGTAGGAAGAATTATTGTTCAACGCAATATCTTAATGTATTGTCATTACAAACGACCACCAGCTTACCCCTCGTCATCGCTAAAGCTAAGAAGAGGGGCAGGCAGGGTCGTAAACTCGCCCATTCATGTTTCTTAAATCAAATTCGGGCAGGTACTCGTGGAACGTGTAGCCACGGTCGAACATCGGTGCTGTCAGGCTGCTGTAGCTCCAGTTGGAGGCATTGCGCTGCCTTCCCCATGCATCAAACCCCAATTCTTGAACGGTGCTGCCCGAAGAGTTGGTAATGAAATTCACAGAACCCAGATAATCCGGATGTAGGTAGTACATAGCGCCTGTTCCGATTGTTGTTTGATACACCGAGGTGACCCCCGCAGGGGTGCTAATGTAATAATTTTCTTTGGTAGTGGAACCTTCGGTTACCTTTTCGTAACAGCGGCTGGATCGGATTTGCAATTTACACCTTTTAACCCGGGATTTGCAATCCTGAATGGGAGAATTATCTGTATATCGAGAATACAAATCCCGATGAGCAATAGCAGTCACTTTCATTTCCAATAGAATCAAACTCGAACATAAAATAAGCAAAGCCAACCGCCATTTTTGTTTGAATTCAAATTAAAGAATGATGGATTACAATTGATTTTATTATTTTCAGGCTCCGAAATATCCAGGCTCCCTGGTGTTGATCGATTAAAGTGACTAAATCAATACTTTTTGAAAAATGAAACCCACATGTTCAAGTCGAAACTTTCAAGTACTCAATTCATCCTGTTTTTACTCATTGCCAACGGTTTGTTTTCATGTACGAAAAAGAAAACGGAAATTACGCCTCCGCTGTATGAGAGCAGCTACAAACAAGCCATTATCGATAGTCGGAATGCTTTGAAAAGCTACATGTTCACCAGCTCTCTTCCCGGATTATCTGTCGCCATTTCCATCGATGGTCAACTGGTTTGGTCCGAAGGAATGGGGTCGGCCAGCAAGGAACTCAATGTTGCTGCCAACCGGGACACCAAGTACAGGATTGGAAGCGTATCACGCGTTTTCACCACCTTTCTAATCGCCAAGCAACAGGAGGACGGCTTGCTGAATGTTGATTCCAGTTTCTACAAATACATTCCAAAATTTCCAAAGAAAAGATTTGATTTTACGCCACACATGCTGGCAGCCGAAGCTTCCGGATTTGTGCAGGTTCCAAAATCCAACCTGCAGAAAAACCAGGAAATCAAAACGCTGAAAGATTTTATTGTGCAGTACGACAAAGACACTCTCCTGTTTGAGCCGGGGCGCTATTATTACAAATCAGACTATGATTTTGGATTGCTTGGCATCCTGGCTGAACAAGTTGGGAAAAACCACTTTTCAAAATTGATGCAAAAAACCATCCTGGATACCCTGCATCTAAAAAACACAACCTTGGACTATCACCAGGCGATCATTCCCAACCGCAGCGCATTTTACGATCGTGATTATATTGCGCGGGTGATCAATGCACCAGCCGTCAATTTGGCGCCTTATGGCCCGGCATTGGGAATTTTAACAACTGCAGATGATCTGAATAAGCTCGCCCAACAGTTGTTAAAACCGGGGTATTTTTCACAAAAAAGCCTGGATTTGTTTTACACGTCCTATAAACTTAAAAATGGCAGTGATGTAGGGCAAGGATTTGGCTGGATCATCAAAGAAGACCGCTCAGGCCGGCAATTTCTGGGAGCAGTTGGAACAACGATCGGTGGCGGCGCATCAGTTGTTGTATTCCCCAAACAAAAGCTGGTCATCTCCATCTGTTCCAATTTAGGTGACGAACATTCGGAACTACCGTCATTGCTGGTCGCTCAAAAATTCATGAAGGTAATTGATCCCCGAAAAGATGATTCAGGATCAAAAAGAAAAGGACCGCAGTTTGGCAACGGGCAAAGTACAAAATAGAATTTATTACCAAGTTACCACATAAAAAATGCCGGGCGAAAACCCGGCATTTGTGTTTTGATCAAGTATCTTTTTACTGTGTTGCCACTTCTTTTTTCTCGCCAAACGGGAACATTTCAGATGGCGTGTGCGATTCTTTCACCAATTCCTGCATTTCCTCCACGATGTCAGGATGTAGATCAGCCACATTGTTTTCTTCGCCTATATCGGTTGATAAATCATACAACTCCACCGTCTTTTTATCGGGATCCAGTACATTGTAGCTCACATATTTCCAATTTCCTTTGCGAACAGCTTGTCGGCCGTCATTTTC
>DATFMO010000408.1:0-3477 GCA_035266925.1 Sunxiuqinia sp.
CCGGTCATTTCATCCAACTGTTTGATGTACACGTTGGCTTCCTGCATCATGGGGTGAAACTTGATATCTGCCTGTCCCTTTGCGGGATACACCTGACCACCGAAATTGAGCCATTTTGTTTCAAAAGCGGTGTCACCATCCACCAGGCTTTCAGCATAGGCCACCTCCTGTCCATTAAAACTGGTCTCAGTGTAGTTTTTATTCGGATTGTATTTCTGAATGATTTCCCCGATCAGACTACTTTCCCGGGCAATGAAATTCTCCAGAAAGACCAATGGCATTCGAACAAAATGTTCCACGCCTTCCTTGTCGGTCATGATCAAATCGAATGGAAAACCTTTGTTTCCCACATTGATGTAAAAATTATAAACCGTATTTCCACCGCCACCAAATCGATTGATTTTCAAAGTCAGTCGTTTGGGATTTGATTTTGGTGGCACATTGACAATGGTTGAATCGGCCGGGTTGTCAATATCAGGAGTCGTGTTGATGTTCACCCGCACGGACTGAAACGGAAACTCAATAAAATGATTGTTGGGATCGGTTCGTGAGTACAGCACTTCCTTTTCCAGCACCACAATGTACATCCGTTGCCGGTTGACCGCCGATTTGGTTGGTTGGTGAAACTTCCGTTCGGTGACTTTTACTAAAGCCGCCCGGTGACCAAACGGGAAAAGATAACCTTCGCGCACCACCTTCACATAATGGTCGCGTCCCAAGGTAGCAAGGTGTTCCCATTCAATGATATTCAAGGTATTATCAGCGGGTGATGGCACATCAAAAAAAGCATGCCAATCGAGGTACGCGCCCAAGCTGGTGAGCATCAGGTTTTTTACCGGCACTGCCTTGGGCGAATAGCCGGGAATGGTATAGTTTGAAGTGGTGTGCACCAGTATTTGCCGGTCACTGGCATCCAGCGAAGCCATGAATGGCTGGCCCAATTCAGCCCGATCCTCGTAATTTGAAGTTGCCTCATCGGCCCACAAGGCACGTATCGTTTTAAAGTTGGAAAGCGTCCGGGTGGTCTGTCCGTTTTTCAGGCGAACGCCCAGCATGGTATGCCACAGTTCGGCGACCTGCCCCTTGTTGGTTGCCAATGGATCGAGCACCCGAAACTCTGTGGACAAAACTTGCTGCTTCTGAACTTTTTGTTCAACGGTATCCCGAAATTGCAATTCCTTCTGATGAAAAAAATCATTCGTCTGATTGGGTGAAATATACATCAGCGTGGGCGCCTCAATAGAGGTGTCATACTCAGGGATGGGCTCCACTTTCAAATTGATATTTTTGATGATGGCAATGCTGAACGTCGGCTTCACCGTTTGCATCTCCTGTGATTGTAACACTTTTGCCAACTCCGATTCCTGGTAAACCGTCCGCTGGCTGGCTTTCACTTTGGATTTTTGCACCAATTTAATCGCATAATCTTTTGAATCGGTGTCCAGGAATCGGCTGCTGCTTGGCTTTTGAATTGTTTTAGCCCGGCCTGAAAAATACATCGGCGTCCGCAAGCGAGTGATCTGCGGAATCTTGATCCACGCCCGTGCGTTGACTTTCAACTTAAATTTGGACCAATCCAGCAATTCCTCCATGATGACCGGAAACCCTTCACTTCCGGCAGGCAGCTCATAAACCAGCCGGCTACGTCGCGCCCGCAGATGTTTCACCGGCAATTTCACCTCGGTATTGCTGCCAGTTCCAGGGATCTGGTTCGACTCGAAGAAGGCCTCTTCCAGCGTGTGTTGGGTGGTAAAATGAATGACGACGATCCCATTTTTCTTTTTGTTGTCCAGCTCCAGAAATGGCGATTGTCCTTTGTTGGTATAGTTGAAGTTGTGAAATTCGAATTCCAGCAGAATCATGTCCTCCGGTCGCATCACGCGAATCGTCAGCGCCCGGCGTGGTCGAAACTTGATTTTATTAACCTGAAGATTCAGCTGCGCTTGTTTGACATTTGCTTTGCGAATCGGTTGCTGGTTGGTCGGTTTTTCCTTTGGAATGGGAACTCTGCGAATTGGCTGCTGCTGGGTCGATGTATTATTCGTCCGATTGTTTGTTGTGGATTTGGGCAAAGTGATCCGTTGGATGGTCGCATTTCGCTTCGCTTTTTTAATCGGCTCTTGTGTTTCAATTCGAATGCCGGGTGACTCCTGAAAAACAGAAGCCAGGCTGATACCGTTCGCCACATGCGATTGAAAAGCATGCAATCGAGGTTCAATCACTTCACCATGCAATTGATTGGCTGTTCCATAGGCTTCAAAGTCGGGCAAATCGCTGGATGGTTCTAACTTGAACGATCCTAATTTTGTGGCAAACCACTGCCCTTTTGCCGGCAAACTGGCTGATAGGTATGTTTTCGGGGCATCGCCATTCAAATATTCAGTGTAATAGAAATAGTTTTTGAACTGCAATTTTTCGTTGGCGAGCTGATCCGTTCGAAAGGCCAGCTTCCCTTTTTTACCGGAAATCCAAAGCATGTTCGAATTAGCCAGCAACACCTTCAATGTTGGGCTACTTCCCGAATCCTGAAAAACCTGGTCGCCATTTAATTGAATGGATTCCGCCAATTGGGCCCAACCTTTGAATTTGGAGATTTCCAGTAAACTTCCTTTTTGCACTTTTTTATTCAGAAAATAGGGATGCTGATTTCCCGATGGCATCAAGGTTAATTGATTTTCAGCATATTTTTGTCCATTCAATTGAACAACAATATTCTTCTTCCCATTAAAATTAAGCTGCCAATCCCTGTTCAAAGTTGTCGCCAGCGAACCATCAAATTGAACAAAATCCTGTTGATTCAACGCCACCAGTTCCGAACCTTTCAACACCTGCCCCGTGGCAGCAACATTTCCCTTAAGCCAGCGTAAAAAATTAAGTTGCTGATTGATTCCCAATTCAGGGATTTTCAAATCCATCAGCCAATCACCATGCTGGTAAAAGATTTCTGCTGACAATGAGATTTTCAAGCTTGTACCCGGGTATTTCAAATTTGAAACCTGTATCGAAATGCGGTCTTCTTTCCTTTGATAATTTAAACGGAATTCACCTTCAAAAAGCCCGTCGGAAAGCTCCCAGCTCAACTTATTGCTCCGAAAAAACAGCAATTTGTTTTTGGTATGCTTCACCTGGAATGCATCACTAGAAAGCAGCTGCACCGAATCGATCATCGGGTTCCAGACCAAAGCTCCAAGACCAATGGTTTGCATAAATTTTCGACGTCCGGGGGATTGCTTCTCTTTCTTTTCTTCCGAGACTACGTATTCGCGGCTCTTCGGGAGGTTGAGGTAACGAAAATACATAAGCGCTGACTTTTAGGAGTTTCCCACAAGTTACTAAATCCGATTTTGGAATTAGCAGCTCTTCAACATCAAAGTATCAATTTAACAATAAATCCAATTGCGAAAACTTCTTTCTTCCTTATTTTCAATCGATAGTAATCTCAACTTTCACCTTAATTTATTATTTGAGCTTCATTAA
>DATFMO010000409.1:0-2889 GCA_035266925.1 Sunxiuqinia sp.
GGGTTGGCTGGACTGGGCTACCATTGTATTTTGATCGCCCGGAACCAAGAACAGATGGAAGAGCTGGCCGGGGAAATCCAGGAAGCAGGAGGCGATTCTTCTGTTTTCGCTCTGGATTTAACCAATGAAAAAGCCTTGCTGAATGTGCTTGCAAAAATTAAAAAATACTACCCACGAATCGATGTGCTGGTTAACAATGCCGGGATGTATATTGGTGGCAACCTGCAGATGGAAACCGATGAATTCCGGCAACAACTGGAACTCAACCTAACAGCACAATTTACGATTTTGAAAGAACTGGTTCCGGTCATGAAGGAACAACAATCGGGGCATATTTTCAACATTGCATCGCGAGCCGGGAAAGTTGGCTTTGCCAATAGTGGCGCTTATTCAGCCTCCAAGTTTGGGCTGGTTGGATTGAGCGAATCACTGTTCCGCGAGTTGGGACCGTTCGGCATTTCGGTGACAGCGATTTGCCCGGCCTATGTGTCCACAGAAATGGCCCGGAAAGCTGGCAGCAATCACGAGAATGAAGAGATGATTCAACCCGAAGATATCTTCTCCACCATTGAATACTTGTTGAAGCTGGCTCCAAACACACGCATCAAGGAAATTGTAATCGAAGCCCGGAAAAGTATTCGATAGATTTTACTCCGGCTGGTAGCCCGAATTATTCAAAATACCCAGGTAATCTTTCGTTTGCATCAATTCTTTCAAGCTCACTTTGGGATTCTTTTTCATATATGCTTTCACAATTTGCCAGCCCAGCCAAGCGCCAACACGTCCGGGCGATTTGGGCGAAAAACTCGATGTGTATGGGCCATCACCAACATATCGTTTGATATCCATTCGTTTAGTGGAAAACAACAAATTGTGTTCGGCCAGGTAGGTCCACATGCCTTGTTCGCTGGCGATGCAAAAGTCCAGCTGTTTTTTGGTGTAGCCAATTTTTACCGTGTCGGGCACATCGGGCATCATGGCATCTTCGTAATAAAGGAGCATGCCTTGATAAATCATGTGATCAATCACCTTGCTGGCCGAATTGCTAATTGGATATTCCGTTTGACCCCAAAAGTGCATCGCGTCAGGTACAATTTTTCCCGGATACATATTCCGGATTTTGTACTCCGGAAGTCCTAACCGGGGATAGTATTTGCAATCCATACCAAGAAATTTATCCAGGCTAATTCCAATCAATGAATCAGCTACAATAATGGATTGATTCAAACCGCTCACACACGTATAAATATTAGGTATCGCTTTATTTGGAAAGTAATAACGATAGTGTTTGAAAGCATCTGTGAATTCATCTTTCAATTGCTTTTTATCGATCCGTTGATCCACTTTCTTTTTCAGACTAACGATTAATGTGTCGTTTAAAAATGATTTTAATTGGGGGTAGAAAGATGAACTGTCCGGTCCACCAATACCGATCATCCGATAATTAAACAGGGTGAAAAAGTTGCCATATTCCTTTTGTAGTTTAGAAATTGATTGTTCCAAGTGACCAGATGCTGCAAAAAGGTCGTCATCATAACTTTTAAAATTGAGGTTGACTTTCACATCAGAAACATCCACCTTCAGGGGATTATTCTGACAAGCAAAAAGAACCAATCCGACTAAAACCAACAATAATGAAAACTTGATTTTCCGACCTTCCTTCATACGCTATTCATTTTTGAAACAACACAAACCCCGAAATTATAAAAATCGGGGTCAGTTTAATAACTCGTTTCATCAAAAATTATTTCAACGAGCCTATGTAAAATCAAATACGATTAAAAATTTCACTCTTTTGGCTTCACAACGATGTCCAACAATTCCCACAATTCGGATTTTTCCAACGTCCTTGCTTGGTCGGTTTCCTTCAACAATTCACTAACATCTTCATCGCCGTGTGCCTTTTTAAATGCGGCCTGAAAATCAGCCTGTCCCAATTGAGCAAAACTATTGTAATCGTCAACCGTAACATACTGGTAGGGCTCTCCTGCTCCGTTCGGATACAAAGTCTGCCAAATAGACCACCCGGCACGGGTTCCATTTTTTACAAATTCCTGATGTACAGGCTTCCAGACTTTTTGTTCATTTGCTACGTATGCACTTTCGCCTCCCGGCTTAACTTTCATAAAATTGACTTGCAGGTATTTCACTGGTTGCCCATTTTCACCAGCATCGACGCCATCAAGCTGCATAAAGAGAATCTTTTTTACGAGCTGGCGACTGGCCATGGTTTCGGCAAACATCTTGTCCAGGTCAGCTTCCGGTTTAATTTTTTCCCAGTCAACCTGCAGGGGATGCTCCAGCTTGGCAGGATCATCAAAAAGCGTAACCGTTACAAAGTTGTATTCGTCGTCCGTACCGGTGTATCTAACTTTGTACAATTCCCAGGCTACGATTTCACCATCTTTAATACGTTCCTGATGAATCGGTTTCCAATAGTTTTCTTCCACCTGGACATATTTGTCCTCATCTCCTTGATTCACTTTCATAAAATCAACGACCGCAAAAGTAGGGTGGTTTTCTTGTGCCAGGGTTTTCAATGGCGCAACTGCAACAACTGTGACTAGCAACATAACAGTCACGAACATTTTTTTCGTAAGATTTGTAAAATTCGTCATAAGCATTTCATTTAAATTTTTGATAATAAACGTACTAGAAGTTACGCTTATTTAGAATGAATTAAAATAGGTAATTTCTGCAATGATTGAAAAATGACTATATTCTTGAGCATATTCTCACAATTTGGAGAATTATGATCAAGTCACTTCCATCAGGAAAGGACAAGCACTAAAATCGAAAGTCCCCGAATATAATGCTGTTGGTCATAGGTCAAATTTTTTGTCTACTTTAAACTTCTTGTGAAATTCAATCTTTTTATCGTAAGCAGAT
>DATFMO010000410.1:0-10725 GCA_035266925.1 Sunxiuqinia sp.
CTGAATCTTTTGGGAATGATATCGGCACAGGCTGGACTTATCCCCATATTTTCAAAATCAAGGGAACTTATGATTATCGATGCGACCTCCATTATTCGCTTGGCATGGTTGGTAAAATTATTGTCAATAGTACCGCAACTGGGTTTGCAGCAAACAAAGTAAGAGGTGAAGATGTCCTACTCTACCCGAATCCTGCAACCGCCAAAGTTCATGTTTGGGTGAAAGGAATGAATGCCGCTCCAACTACAATTGCATTTTATAATGCGTTGGGAAGTAAAATTCAAATTCAACCTTATTCAACCAATTCTGACCAAATTGATTTTGACATCCAAAATTTCAAGCAAGGACTTTACTTATTAAAAGTAAAAAATCAGCAAGTCGAAAAAGTGATCAAATTTGTGAAGCAATAAAACGAAAAGCAGCGACTAATCAATTTCAATCGCTGCTTTTTCGTTTCGTTTTACTTGAATCGAGTTCAAACTATTTTTTCAACCATTTATCCAGCCAGTTTTTAAAGACCCGTTGCCAGACAATTCCATTTTGCGCTGAAAGTACCCAATGATTTTCTTCCGGGAAGTACAAAAATTCAGCAGGGATGCCCCGTAAAACAGCTGCATTGTACGCCGCCATTCCCTGTGTATAAGGAATTCGGTAGTCCTTGCCTCCGTGAATAACCAAAATTGGCGCGTTCCATTTGTCAACAAATAGGTGCGGTGAAAATGTATAAGACCGTTGTGCCGATACATTCTCCTTGTCCCAGTATGATCCGCCAATATCCCAGTTTTCAAACCACATTTCATCGGTAGTCACGTACATCTGGTCAAAGTTGAAAATTCCATCGTGTGAAATAAATGCTTTGAAGCGTTTGCTTTCGTTGTGCCCGGCCAGGTAGTTGACTGAGAAACCGCCATAACTGGCACCAACTGCTCCAAGTCGATTTTCATCAACGTATGGCTCTTTTGTTACTTCATCAATCGCTGACAAATAATCCTGGATATTCAATCCACCATAATCTTTGCTGATTTGTTCCAGCCATTCCATACCAAATCCCGGCAGTCCCCGTCGGTTTGGCGCCACAACAATGTACCCGTCTGCCGCCATCATTTGGAAATTCCAACGGTATGACCAAAATTGACTCACAGTTCCTTGTGGCCCACCCTGACAATATAAAATGGCCGGGTACTTCTTGCTTGGATCAAAGTGGGGCGGATAAATCACCCAAACCAACATCTCTTTGTGGTCAACTGTTTTTACCCAGCGTTTTTCAACTTTCCCCATTTTCAGCTGGCTCATGATGCCGTTGTTGACAGAAGTCAGCTGCTCATCTTTACCAGTCGTTGGATCAACAAGGTACAATTCTGCCGGATGCGACATGGAAACTTTCTGTGCCAAAAGCTTTCCTCCTGTAGTTTCCACCGCCGACTGGTAATTATGCACCCCATCAGTCAGCCGGTGGATTTTCTCATCAGCCAAATCTAAGCGGTAAATTTCATCAGTCGCGTGTATATCGCTGATAAAAAAGATTGATTTCCCATCTTTTGACCAAGTCAACGCGCCGGCATTTTGCTCCCAATCTTTGGAGTAGTTGGTTTTCTTTCCCGTTTCCAGGTTCATCACAAACAAACGTGTCTGATCCGCTTCATAACCGTCGCGAGCCATACTAGTCCAGGCAATTAACTTTCCATCCGGTGAGAAAGTTGGACTTTTGTCGTATCCCTTATTTTCTTCCGTTAGATCTTTCGTTTCACCCGTTGCCAGATCATATAAATACAGGTCAGTATTTGTCGATAAAGTGTATGCTTTTCCGGTCAGTCTTTTGCATGAATACACAATCTTCTGTCCATCAGGGCTCCATGCAATTTGCTCCAGCCCGTCAAAAGGCTTATCAGGGCTATCAAACTTTTCTCCTTTCAAAAGATCAGTTCCCGAGGTGATTTCACCTTTACCATATTTTGCTACAAATATGTGATTGTAGGTATAATCGTGCCATTGATCCCAGTGCCGATACATCAAATCCGTCTCCAGCCGGGCATTCGCTTTCGGCATATCCGGAAAACGATCGTGAATATCATCATCCAATTTTACCGTTTTTGTGTAAAAGATATGCTTTTGGTCGGGTGCATATTTAAAGCCGGTAATTCCGCCTTCAACATTGGAAACCTGCACGGTATCCGATCCATCCGGGTTCATCTCCCAAAGCTGGGTGTCTCCTGACTGATCATACAAATAGCCAATCTTTTTCCCATCGGGACGCCATTGGGCTCCTGATTCCTTTGGAGCTGTATTGGTTATTCGCGTCATTTCGCCACCAGCAACAGGCAAGGTGTATAATTCGCGGTACGATTTATTTTCTTTGATATTGAAATAAGTAATGCCGAACAGTACCGTTTTTCCATCGGGTGACAACTCAACATTTCCAATTCGACCAAACGACCACAGCACTTCCGGAGACATCACATCCGATTTTAGCTGAGGTGTTTCCGGCACATAAGTTTTAATCTCTTCTGTCATAGATTCTTGATTTGAACATGCATGAACAATTAATGCAACCACAAGCAACAAAACAATTTTCTTCATGAGTAAGTTGTAAAAATTTCAGTTGCGTAAATTACATTTTTGAAAACAATAACAAAATGACAGATTCCCAACCCTATTACAAAAAACACCTGTCCCTCAACCAGGAACAGGTGCCTATTCTTAACCAATTGATATAATCACCCATCAATACTTGTAAACACCATCGTATGTATAGGTTTCTCCTTCAAAGTCTTTCCCGGTAACCTGGAAACTCACCGAATCCTGCCCAGCAATTTTCAACGATGACAAATCAAAGGTCACAAATGCTGAAATGTGGTAATTCGGCAGATCATCCTTGTCATTATGGCGCAATTCAAGCTGAATTGGTTCGTCACTTGTTGTTATGTCTCCAGGCTGTTTAACCAAATTCACATAATGAACCATGCCATTACCGAAATATTGCAACTGAAAGGTCAGCATGTTATTCGTTGTCCATGCATCTTCAACATGAATGGGATCATTTCCAATGCTATCTTCCATTTCTGGCGTAATAGTCAAAATTCCTTTAAATAAAATATCTTTCACCGAATTGACCCGGACGTAATATTGCTTCTGTTCATCGTTCACCACTTTGTCATCCAAAACGGTATAATTGACCATCACGCGGCTACTGTCGTCGTCGGCAGTCCACTGATAATAACCATCAACAGGGAAAAGCTCAGATCCATTGTCCATTTTGATGGAGGTCGTCGTTCCATCCGCGTTTATCACACCAAAACCAATCCAATACCGGTCCAATGAATACGAGTTATCATTGTTTAAATCACAGCTGAATAAACTGATCATCAGCAATCCAGCCAATCCAAATTTCACAAGCCTTTTCATAGTCATCTCCTTTTTCTGATTTAATTGTTCACCCACTAGATTAGTTAAAGGCCTTGCTGGTTGCGTGCCAAATGTAAAAAAGTGTAAATCTGCCAAAAATACATTCCTAAATCATGGCACAATCATTGATATCTAATTTTCTATATATTTATATTTTTATATTTTTGAAAAAATGAAAACAGTAGGTTCGCTTCAGGAATTGAAAGAAAAATTACGAAACAACCAGGAGCTATTTCTCTTGATTTATAAACAAGGATCTGAGCAGAGTAATTTGGCTTATGCGAATTTGTCAAAGGCAAACGATCCCCAGAATGGATCTGTTTACACTTGCAATGTAAATGAAGTACATGACATCCATGGCAACTACGGAATCTCCTCTGCACCAAGTTTTCTTCGATTTCAAAATGGCCAGCTAAAGCAAGTTGTAAAAGGTGCTCAAACACCTGCAAATTACAAAAGCCTATTGCAGGGCGTAATTGCACAACAGACTAACGATCAACAACAAAAAGCAACAAAATCGGTTATCGTATATACAACACCAACTTGTAGTTGGTGCAATACATTAAAAGGCTATCTTCGTGAAAATCGTATCCAATTTAGAGAAATTGATGTTACTAAAGATGAAAAGATGGCCACGAAGATGGTACAGAAAAGCGGTCAGCAAGGAGTACCGCAAACAGAAATTAACGGTGAGATGATTGTCGGTTTTGATCGCAATCGAATCAACCAATTATTGGAAATTAATAAATGAGAATATTATGAAAAAGCTACTATTTTTAATTGCATTGGCAGCCATTACCACAGTGGGATGTGCCACCGGGAGCGGAAAAGCAAACAGCAAAGATGAAGCCGAAAAAAGTGAAGCAGTATCGCAAGGTGGAGATGAAGGTGGATCCAGCCTGATTACCAAAGATGAATTCTTGAAAAAAATCTGGAACTATAAAGAATCTCCAAAGGAATGGAAATTTTTAGGAGACAAGCCCGTCATTATCGACTTTTACGCTGACTGGTGTGGTCCATGCAAAATTGCGTCTCCCATCCTGGAAGAAGTATCAAAAGAGTATGCGGGAAAACTGAAAGTTTACAAAGTTAATACGGAACAAGAACGCGAATTAGCAGGCGTTTTTGGCATACAAAGTATCCCGGCCTTTTTGTACATCCCGGTTGAAGGAAAACCAGTAATGACGGCAGGAATTGGCAGAAGCAAAGAACAAACCAAAAACATGTTTATTCAGAATATTAATAAATATCTGTTAACCAAAAAGTAAAAACTAAAGAAAAGTAAAATGAAAGAATTGCAACCGATTAATCAAAATGTTTTACTTGAACTGACTGAAGACAAGTCGGAACAAAAAACTGCTTCAGGAATTATTATTCCCGACTCAGCCAAAGAGACACAAAAAACAGCTAAAGTAATTGCGATCAGCTCCATTGAGAATGCTGAAATTGCCATTGGCGATGTGGTTCTTTATAAAGAGTTTGCCGGAACAGAAATCAGTTTTGAAGGGAAAACATATTTGTTACTCCCTTATACTGAAATTCTTTCCAAAGTAGTTGAAACAGAATTGATTTAACCGATCGGATGTTTACTTTTCTGCCAACAGATTTTTAATTAGTATATATTTAAATTGACACCAAAAGCAGCTTTCTGGCTGCTTTTTTTATGGCTTTCTATTATCCCCCATTAGTAACCAGAGATATGGAAAGTGGTTTGAAGGAATCATTGTGGGAACACTTCCGCGTTCTACTCCACCTATGCTACTTTCTACTGCCCAACTGGCAAATTAAAAGCGCGAGCTTTACTCATATCAGAAACAAATGACAATTTGGCTGGTGATCCGGTATTTGTGTAAAAGCTGGCACAGACCATTCTTAATTTACAAACACTGTTGTCTGGTAAAAATTAATCGGAAACGGCAGACATGCTGAATTTATAACGTTCCTACGGAACGATGAATACAAAGGGGCTACTTCCAATTCCACCCATATTCAGTTCCTGGCGGAACTATCCCGTTAGGGATAAAATATTGGTAGAAAGCACGGCGATAAATCTTTTGGAAGTCCTGTCGGGATGAAATACTATTTTACCGGACACCAATGATTTACAAACGGAAGTGGTGGAATCTTCATACCAGGTCGTTGTTGAAAGAGAAGAAGCTATTAACAAATTAATCCGAAATTTTCTGATCGATTTATTCAATGCGTCAATTTAGAGTCATTCCAAAATGCCCAAAACCGTTTATCAATAGAAAAACAGCTACTTTAGCCGACTTAAATTTGAAAAATGGCGCAAAGTAAAAATAATCCCGGATATGATGTCATTGTAGTTGGAGCAGGCGCTTCCGGAATTATTGCAGCCGGCCGGGCCGCGGAGCTTGGAGCCAACGTTTTGCTCATCGAAAAGATGAAATCCCCGGGGCGCAAACTATTGATCACCGGTAAGGGACGTTGCAACATTTCCAATGACGCACATCAATCCACCTATTTCAAGAATATTTACCCTAACGGAAAATTTTTGAAACATGCTTTTGGCTCGTTCTTTTCAAAGGACATCGTTGAACTACTTAACCGGCATGGTGTACCAACAACAATCGAGCGCGGAGACCGCATTTTCCCAACAAGCAACCAGGCAGCTGATGTTTTGAATGCACTGATGCAATGGCTCAGAAACCTTCAGGTTGAAATCAGCTATTCATCAAAAGTTGAAAAAATTATTGCTGACCAGAATGCGATCCGGGGAGTTGAAATTACAAAAAACGGAACGAAAGAATTCATCAATTCGAAAAGCCTGATCCTTTGTACTGGTGGAAAATCTTATCCAGGAACAGGATCAACTGGCGATGGCTATCAGTTGGCCCAATCATTAGGGCACTCGATTCAAGCAGTTCGTCCGGCGCTGGTTCCGTTGATTACATCCGGGGAAATTGCCAAGGAGCTGCAAGGTCTGAGCCTGAAAAATGTTAAAGCAAGCGTTTGGGTCAACAACAAAAAGCAGCGTGAAGAATTTGGAGAAATGCTGTTTGCGCACTATGGTTTGACTGGTCCAATTATTCTCACTTTGAGCCGGCTCGTGGTTGACGAGCTCCTGAAAAAGAACAAGGTTTTCATTCATATTGATTTAAAACCAGCTTTGGATGAAAACAAATTAGATACGCGCCTAATCCGTGACTTAGACGCCAATGGCAAAAAACAACTTGTAACTATTTTTAAAAGTTGGCTGCCGTCCAAACTCGTTCCTGTTTTTCTAAAATACCTCAATATCGACGGCAAAAAACAAGGTCACCAAGTCAATTCAAAGGAACGACGCAAAATCATGTTGATGATGAAAAACTTTCGTTTTGAAATAACGGATTACCGCGATTTTAAAGAAGCAATTATTACAGCCGGAGGAATCAACACCAGTGAAATAGATGGCAAAACCATGCAATCAAAACTCGTCGAAAACCTTTACTTTGCTGGTGAAGTGATGGATATGGATGCCAACACCGGTGGTTATAATTTACAAATTGCCTATTCAACAGCCTGGCTGGCTGCCAATTCAATCATGAAGAAAAAGACGCTGAAAACTGACAGCATGAATTAGGGTTTGCAACGAATCAGTCCAACAAATTTTCGAATCCCGTTGCCGCTTTTGTAACATTGAATTCGATGATCTCAATATCTGCAATGCCATACTCGTAAAACGGATCCTGCTCAACGATTTTCTGCAACTTCTCCTTACTTTCACTTTGGGCCAGTATAATTCCACCCGTTCGTGGAACTTTGCGACCTGATGCCAGAAAAGTGCCATTGGCATACTGTTCGTTTAAAAATGAAATGTGGGCATCCAAATACGGATCAACCTCCTCGGTAGGTACTTTGTAGGTCAATGAAATAATGTACATGGTTAAAATTTTTCACGAAGAAAAAGAAAAATACCTCCTAAAAAAAGTCTTTCTTCAACTTTTAGAAATGAGTAATTTTTCATAATTTAACAGAATATTTTACAATTTGATTAATTTATACAACCCCTGCAGACATGTTCACCACAATTGAAAATTCACAACTACAACTGGCGCTCGATTTTGTCCGCTATACCAATCAAAATATTTTCCTGACGGGAAAAGCGGGAACCGGGAAAACCACTTTTTTACTCAACCTAAAAAAAGAATTGCCCAAACGAATGGTTGTTGTGGCTCCCACAGGAGTGGCAGCAATCAATGCCGGCGGTGTCACCATTCATTCCTTTTTTCAGATGTCATTCGGACCTCAGGTGCCTCAGCAAAACAATGGCATCTCTGCCGCGACAAATTCCGCTGTCGCTATCAAACGGTTCAGCAAAGAAAAAATCAATATCATTCGCAGCATGGACTTGTTGGTGATCGACGAAATCAGTATGGTTCGTGCCGATCTACTTGATGGCATTGACGGGGTGTTACGTCGTTTTCGCAATCGCCGAAAACCCTTTGGCGGCGTCCAATTGCTCATGATTGGCGATTTACAACAATTAGCGCCGGTGGTGAAAGAAGACGAATGGAACATCCTGAAAAGCTATTACGATACCTGCTATTTTTTTAGTAGCCGGGCACTAAAACAATCGTCATTCGTCGGTATTGAGTTGAAACATATCTATCGTCAGCAAGATGAAAAATTTATTCGCCTGTTGAACCAGATTCGTGAAAACAATGCCGATGTAGAAACATTGGAAGAGCTCAACAAGCGCTACATTCCTAATTTTGAGCCACCCCATGAAGAGGAATACATCACACTTACCACACACAACCGTCAGGCGCAGGAAATCAATCACTCGCGACTCAAAAAACTAAAAACCAAAGAACAATTTTTCGAGGCCAATGTATACGATGAATTTCCAGGATTTATGTATCCCACCGACTTTGAATTGGCTTTGAAAGTCGGCGCACAAGTCATGTTTGTAAAAAATGACAGCACCCCGGAAAAACGTTATTACAATGGGAAGATTGGCACGATCACCCGGATTGAAGAGGATTCCATAGCGGTTGAATGCAAAGGCGAACCGGATCCCATTGTGGTTGAGCGGACCAAATGGCAAAATGCCAAGTATGGACTCAACAAGGAAACACAGGAGATTGAAGAGAAAGTAATTGGCACCTTTGAACAATTTCCATTAAAGCTGGCATGGGCCATCACCATTCACAAAAGCCAGGGACTGACCTTCGAAAAAGCCATTATCAATGCGAGGCAATCGTTCGCACATGGTCAGGTCTATGTAGCGTTGAGCCGTTGTAAATCACTGGAAGGCTTGGTGCTCAGTACGCCGATTGATACCAGCAGCATTAAAAACGACCAAACAGTTGTTTCATTCACCAACCAGGTTGAAGCCAATGAACCGGGAGAAAAAGAATTGCTGGCCTCACGCAAACTTTACCAACAACAATTATTAACCGACTTGTTCGACTTTAAACCGGTATTGTGGCAAATTCAATATTTACTGAAATTGTGCAACGAGCATGGCGCCTTGCTACTGGGCAATCTGCAAAACGATTTACAAGCTGTCGTCCAACCGCTAAATACCGAACTGATCGCAATCTCCAATAAATTTGATCATCAAATTAAGCAGCTAATCACGCTGACGACTAATGCTGAACAAAACGAGCAATTGCAGGAACGCATCAAAAAAGCCTGTGGCTACTTTTTAGAAATAATTGAAAGCGTACTAATTCAGCCACTGTCATCGGTTGGGTTTGAAACGGACAATAAAGCAGTGCGTCGCAGTTTCCGCGAGGGATTTGAGAAGCTGCACCGGGAAATCAACAGCAAAAAGAAAGAATTGGAAGGTTGCCGGAATGGTTTCCACATGAAAGAATTCCTGGAAATAAAAGCCAAGGCAGCGCTCGATTTGAGTGGAAAGGCTGCTGCCAGCAGTACCGGAAGCACAACAATTTCGAAATATCCGGACTTTTTCCGAAAACTCTTGCACTGGCGAGCCGCAAAAGCAGAAGCTGAAAATACGGATATTTCACGCATCGTCCGTCAGAAAACATTGGCTGCCATTGCTAACGAATTACCGGCTACGATCACCGACCTAAAATCAATCCGGGGAATGGGCGGGAAGAAACTCCAGCAGTTTGGTAAAGAAATTTTGGAAATGACCATTGCCTACCGGAAAGAGCAGGGCATGAAACTTCCCTTGGGGGCCGAAAAAGAACCAGCCAAAGCCATGCTCGATACCAAACATCTGAGCTTTGCCCTGTTCAAATCCGGCAAATCAATTACCGACATTGCCCGCGAGCGCAAAATGGCAGCCAGCACCATTGAAGGTCATTTGGCACACTTTGTAGGTGAAGGTGATTTGTCATTGGACAAATTGGTTGATGAAGATAAAAAAGAAGCCATCATCAAGCAGGTCGAAAAAAGTAAAACCTATCAGTTCAGCGCACTCAAACAAGCACTGGGTGATCAATTTTCATATTCAGAAATTCGTTTTGTACTGAAGTTTTTGGAAGCGCAGGCAAAAAATAATTAGCCATAATTATAATTTTTAGTCTGTTCGGCTGTGCCGATTTTCAATTGGCAATTATATTTTGTTCCGATTAAAAACCGAAACACCTGAATACAATATCCCAAAGCCTCTGGATAATTTGCCACTATTTTTGTCGGCGATATGGAAATCGCGACACCCGGGTGCGGCGATTTCCATATCGCCGACAAATAACGCGCGAATTGGAATTCGCGCCACCCTATTGCTTCAGTAAAAACCTTTTTAAATCCACAAACTCTTTGCTGAGTGGGATGGAGAGCTTTTCTCCTTTCATAAACTCAGCTAGTTTATCTGGCAGTGGCACATTGCCTTTTCCGATGATTTGCTCTACCGTTTCTGTAAATTTTGCAGGGTGTGCTGTTTCCAGAAAGACACCCACTTCCCCATCCTGCAGATCTTCTACCAGCGCTTTGTAACCAGTTGCTCCGTGCGGGTCGGGCAAATAATTGTATTTGTTGTAAACCTCTTTGACAATTTCCCGTATTTCACTATCGGAATAACGGTAGCCTTTCATTTCAGCTTTGATTGCTTCATGCGAAAGATCGTACAAATCCAGGATCCGTGCAAAGTTACTCGGATCGCCTACATCCATCGCATTAGCGATCGTCGCTACTGACGAGCGAGGTTCATATTTCCCGCTTTGCAGGTATTTGTATACAATGTCGTTTTCATTATTAGCCGCAATAAATCGTTTGATCGGTAAGCCCATTCGTTTGGCAAACAAACCGGCTGTCAGGTTTCCAAAATTGCCACTTGGTACAGAAACCACAATATCATCCTTAATGCCTTTTTCACGCAAACGTGCGTAGGCATTGAAATAATAA